>JAEELK010000122.1 GCA_016282655.1 Bacillota bacterium
AATGTGTTCTGAAGGATGACGCCGTTGAGATCGCGGAAAAGGCAAAGGACGCGGACACGCTGGTTTTCGTCACGCCGATCTACTACTACGAAATGAGCGGCCAGATGAAAACGCTGTTGGACCGCCTCAATCCGCTGTTTCCCTCGGACTACAGGTTCCGCAAGGTCTACATGCTCTCCGTCGCGGCGGAGGACGAGGACAGCGTTCCGGGAAAAGCCGTCAGCGGCCTGCAGGGCTGGGTCGATTGTTTTGGGAAGGCCGAGCTGGCCGCTTCTCTGTTCTGCGGCGGGCTCTCCGATCCCAATGAAGCGGCAGGGAATGATCCGGCATTGGACCAGGCCTATCAGTTTGGAAGAACGCTGGAATAAGCCCTTTCTGATGAGGAGAAATGTTCAATGAAAAGACTTTCACTGTTCCTGTTTTGTGCCGTGCTGCTGATCTCTCTTGCTGCGTCTGCTTGTGCAGCGGGAAGCGGCTATACCGATGTGACCGGCGATGAATGGTATGCCGAGGCGGTCGCGGTGCTGCGGGAAAAAGGCATCATGGACGGCGTGGGGGATAAGCGCTTCGACCCGAACGCTGTCTTCACCCGCGCGCAGCTCGCAACTGTGCTTTACCGCCTGGCTGATAAGCCCGCCGTGAGCGGAGAGGACTGCTTCATCGATACGGAGCCGGGAAAATGGTATTCCGACGCGGTGCTCTGGGCCTCGCAGAACGGCGTCGTCAGCGGTTACGGCAACGGTCTGTTCGGAATAACGGATCCGAGCACGCAGGAGCAGCTGGCCGTGATGATCTGGCGCAGCGCAGGGGCATACGTGCTCGGAAGCGAATATGCAGATGCCGGCGGCGTGGAAAACAAGGCGAGCGACTGGGCTTTTGACGCCGTTCGCTGGGCGCGGGTGGACGGTCTCCTCACCGATGCCGTTGCCTTCGAGCCCACTGCCGCAGCGACCCGCGCCCAGGTGGCGGACATGGTGTACCGTTATTTGCAGCTGCTGGAGAAGTTTTCGGAAGCAGACGCCGTGAGCGGCGCGACGCCGCAGACGGAAAAGGGCGGCAAGAACATGATCTTGAAGATCGCAGGCGGCGAAGTCCCCGTGACGTGGGAGGAGAATCCGTCCGTGGAGGCGTTGAGAGAGCTCATGCCGCTGACGATCCAAATGTCCATGTACGGCGGCTTTGAGCAAGTTGGAAGCATCGGACAGAGCATTACAAGAAACGATGCGCAGACCACAACGGGCCCCGGCGATATCGTCCTGTATTCCGGAAATCAGATCGTGATCTTCTACGGCTCCAATTCATGGGCATACACAAGACTCGGACATGTGGACCTGTCCCAGCAGGAAATGAGCGCACTTCTTGGCAAGGGCGATGTGAGCATCACGATCACGGAGGCTGATTGAGAAATCGCTCAGCATGCTTTTCGGGAGCCGCCTCAAAAGTCACCTGCGATCTTCTTTCATGCAAAAGCCCTTCGCCGCGCTTTCGCGGCGAAGGGCTTTTTTCGATCACTTTTGGCTGCCGTTCATTTCAGGTTGCCGTCTACTCCAGGCTGCCATAGCTTGCGACGGCTTCGTCCATGCTGAGAGCGCCGTTCCCGACATAGAAGGCCGCCAGCCGGAGCTGGATCGTGAGCGGATCCGTCACGCCGAGCACTTCGGGGGAGATGGTGCGCTCCGCGGGCACCTGGGCGAAGGGCGCGTAGAGCGGGTCGAGGGCCAGATCCGCGGTGGGCGTCAGCAGACGCTTCACGGAAGCCATCTCGTTCAGCTCTTCGTTCGTGATCAGGAAGCGCATGAATTCGTTCGTCATATCCAGATCGTCACAGTCTTTGTTCACGGAGAACTGCACGGAGGGACTGTCGATGAACCAGACGCCGTCGTCCGTGGGGATCGGCGCGAAGGTGTAAGAGAAGGGCGCGCTGGAGAAGGCCTCGGACTGGCTCTCCCGTTTTTTGGTCCCGGAAGCGGTGTCTCCGGCGCAGATCATCATCGGCACGTCGCCTTCGAAAATGCGCAGGATCACTTGCGTGTAGTTGTCTTCGATCTTATCGCACTCGGCCAGATCGATGTAGCCGTCCTCGATCAGGCGCTTCGACGCCTCCAATGCCGGACGCATGTACTCGCCCGCGGCGGGATCCAGAGCGTTGGCCAGCGCGAGCGCCTCCGGATCATCGGCGAGCGTGGCGACAAAGAGCGGATAGGCGAGCGTATTCATGAAACAGCTGGAGGACTTGAGGCTGTAGCCCATCATGGGGCTGCCGTAGCCCTTTTCGCGGAACGCTTCACAGACGGCCGCCAGCTCCTCGCGGGTGCTCGGTACGCTGAGCCCTTCCTTTTCGAAGAGGTCGTTGTTCACCAGCATGCCATAGGTCCTGGAGAAGACCGGCACCTGCAGCACGCGGCCCTCCGCGTTATGGCTGATCAGACCCGGGCGGATGCAGTCCAGATCGATGCCCAGGGCGGGGTCCGAAAGATCCTCCATATGCGCGAATACCGGATCGTAGAGCGCGTTTCCGACCATCCAGGAATAGGAGAAGAAGATGTTGGGCTTGTCGCTGCTCTCCAGCGCCGTGCCCAGCACGTTGTTATAGTCGTCCAGCTTCACGTCGCTCAGCTGCACGTTCGGATAGACCTCGTTGAAGCGGTCGAACGCAGCCTCCAGGGCTTCAAAATTGTCGTAGCTTCCGGCCACCGTGATGCTGCAGCTCGTCTCGGTGTCGAGCGCGGGCTGGAATCCGGCGGCGGTCTCTTCCTGCGTTTGTCCGCCGCAGGCCGTCGTCGCTAAGAGCGCGCAGATGAGCAGAATGGCGCAGAGCAGCTTTTTCATGATCTTTCCTCCTTGATCCTTCGGATCTCTTTGATGACAAGCTTGATGTCGATCGGTTTTGCGATATGTCCGTTCATGCCGGCGTTCAGGCACTCTGTGACGTTTTCCGAAAACGCGTCCGCCGTCATGGCGATGATCGGGATGGAAGACGCCCAGGGATCCTCCAGGGCGC
>JAEELK010000123.1 GCA_016282655.1 Bacillota bacterium
CGGCTGCGCGGCGAGTTCGTGATCGGCGTGGAAGGCAAGGTGGTGGAACGCGAGTCCAAGAACCTTGAGCTTCCCACGGGCGAGGTGGAGGTGATCGCGGAGAAGCTGGTCATCTACGCGGAGGCTGATACGCCCCCCATCTACATCAAGGACGACGACAACGTTTCCGAGGACCTGCGCCTCAAATACCGCTATCTCGACCTGCGCAAGCCGCACATGCAGCGCAACCTGAGCTTCCGTCACAAGATCACCAAGATCACGCGCGATTTCTTCGACGAGGAAGGCTTCACCGAGGTCGAGACGCCCATGCTCATCAACCCGACGCCGGAGGGCGCGCGGGACTATCTGGTCCCCAGCCGCGTCAACGAAGGCAGGTTCTACGCGCTGCCGCAGTCTCCGCAGATGTTCAAGCAGATCCTCATGCTGGCCGGCACGGACCGCTACATGCAGATCGTCAAGTGCTTCCGCGACGAAGACCTGCGCGCGGACCGGCAGCCCGAGTTCACCCAGATCGACCTGGAGATGAGCTTCGTGGATCAGGAGACCATCCTGGAGATCCAGGAGCGCTATCTGCAGCGGGTCATGCGCGAAGCGCTGGGCGTGGAGATCTCCATTCCCTTCCCGCGTCTCAGCTGGGACGAGGCCATGACGCGCTACGGCAGCGACAAGCCGGACACGCGCTTCGGCTTTGAATTGCAGGACATCTCCGCGCTGGTCAAAGATTCCGGCTTCGGCGTCTTCGCGGGCGCCGTGGCCGCGGGCGGTTCGGTGCGCGGCATCGTTCTGGACGGCTGCAGCGAGCGCTTCAGCCGCAAGGACGTGGACAAGATGCAGGAGGCCGTCAAGGTCTTCGGCGCGAAGGGCCTCGCCTGGATCCGCGTGAATGAAGACGGCTTCACCTCCTCCTTCGCGAAGTTCTTCAGCGAAGACGAGATGAAGGCGATCATCGGCGCCATGGGCGGCAAGCCCGGCGATCTGATCCTCCTCGTCGCTTCCGACAAGGATAAGGTGGTCTTCGATTCCCTCGGATTCCTGCGCCGCGACCTCGCGGGCAAGCTCGGCCTGCTGGATCCCAAACAGTACAACTTCCTCTGGGTCGTGGACTTCCCCATGTATGAGTGGAGCGAGGAGGAGCAGCGCCTGCAGGCGATGCACCATCCCTTCACCTCCCCGAAGAAGGAGGACATCCCGCTCATGGACACAGATCCGCTGCGGGTCAAGGCGGACGCCTACGACATCGTCCTCAACGGCGTAGAGCTCGGCGGCGGCTCCATCCGGATCCACAGCAGAGAAGTGCAGCAGAAGGTCTTCTCCATCCTCGGCCTTTCCGAGGAGGAGGTGCAGCGCAAGTTCGGCTACTTCCTGGAGGCCTTCCGCTACGGCGCGCCGCCGCACGGCGGCCTGGCCTACGGCCTGGACCGCATGGTCATGCTCCTGGCAGGGGAGAACAGCATCCGGGAGGTCATCGCCTTCCCGAAGAATCAGAACGCGCAGTGCGCCATGTGCGGCGCGCCCACGCCGGCGGACGCCGCGGCGCTGGAGGAGCTCCACATCGAACTGAGCGGACAGACGGCAGAATAGGAGCAGTTATTACCGATGAAGATCGCCCTTTTCGGCGGCAGTTTCGATCCCATCCACAAAGGTCATCTGGCCCTGGCGGAAGCAGCTCTTGCGGGCGGCGCCGCGGACCGGATCCTTTTCATGCCGACCTTCATCTCGCCCTTCAAGATCGGCGCGGACTGTCTGGACGGCGAGACGCGCCTCAGGCTGATCCGTCTGGCGACGGAGGGCCGGGAAGGCATGGAGGTCTCGGACTTTGAGCTGCGGCAGCAGGACGTCTCCTATACCTTCGATACGCTGGAAGCGCTCGGCGCTTCCGGAGACGCGGAATGGAGCCTCCTGATGGGAGCGGATTCCTTTCTCAGCCTGGAGAAATGGTACCGCGGCGAGGAGATCCTCCGGCGCTGGGCGATCGTCCTCGGAGACCGGCCCGGCAGCCCCGCGGAGGCCGTCTCGGAAGCCATGGAGCGGTATCGCTCCGCGTACGGCACGCGCGTGACGCGCGTGGAATATGAGCCGCTGGACGTCTCCTCGACGGAGATCCGCCGGCGTCTGAAAGCGGGGGAGGACGCGGAAGCGCTCCTGCCGCCGCCCGTAGCCGCTTATCTGAAGGAGCACGCGCTCTACCGCACGGAGCAGGCGGATCTGGAGCGCCTGAAACAGGACCTGCGCAGCGAGCTCTCCGAGAAACGTCTGCGGCACGTCTTCCGCGTGGCGGAGGAGGCCAAAAAGCTGAGCCGCCGTCACGGCGCGGACGAGCAGAAAGCGGAGCTCGCGGCCCTCTGTCACGACCGCTACCGCTGCCTGGACGGCGCGGCCTCGGACAAGCTGGTGCGGGAGCTCGCGCTGGACGCGCGCTATCTCGGGAACCGCAACCTCGCGCACGGAAAGATCGCGGCCTGCCTCCTGCCCGCCGCGTACGGCGTCCGGGACGAAGACGTGCTGAACGCCGTGTCCTACCACACGACCGGCCGCGAAAAGATGTCCCTGCTGGAAAAGATCATCTATCTGGCGGACGCCATCGAGCCGGAGCGGGTCTATCCCGGCATCCGGCGGATCCGCAGCACGGCCTACAAAGACATCGATAAAGCCTGCTATCTTTC
>JAEELK010000124.1 GCA_016282655.1 Bacillota bacterium
GCCATCGCGGACGCGGACCTCAGAGCGCTCTGCCTGCGGATGCTGGAAGAGAAAGAGGAGAAGCTGCTCTACTACCCGGCCGCCTCGCGCTGCCATCACGCGGAGCGCGCGGGGCTGCTCTATCATACCAAACGCATGCTCGAACTGGGGCTCTCCGCCTGCGCGGTCTACGCCGACCTGCGCAAGGACTGGGTCGTTGCGGGCGTCATCCTGCACGACATGGAAAAGACCGAGGAGATCGAGGCGAACGAGCTCGGCATGGCGGATTCCTATTCGCTGGAAGGGCAGATGCTGGGGCATCTGGTGCAGGGCGTCAAGACCGTGGACCGGCTGGGCCGCGAGCTCGGCGTGCCGGAGGAGAAGCGCGTCCTGCTGGAGCACATGATCCTCTCGCATCACTACGAGCCGGAGTTCGGCAGCCCCCGGAAGCCGCTCTTCCCGGAGGCGGAGCTGCTGCACTATCTGGACATCCTGGACGCCCGCATGTACGACATGGCGGACGCCCTCCGCGGCGTCGCCCCCGGAGAGTTCTCGGAGAAGGTATGGGTGCTGGACAACCGCAGGCTCTATCGGCCGACGGAGGCCTGCATGCCGCTGCCGGAAGGAGACGAAGAAGCGTAAGGAGCGCCTGCGATACGGCGGAGCGGCGCGCGGCGCGCCCGCGCTGGCGGAAGCGCGGGGCGGACGGGCCCGCACGGGAGCGAAATGGAAGAAACGAAGCGCGGCCGCGTGGCCGACGTGATCTTTTATAACGAAGAAAACGGCTACACCATCTGCGTGGTGGAGCGCGAGGACCCGCCGGAGCAGTTCACGGCGGTGGGTCATCTCTGCCCTGCCGCCAAGGGGCGCAGCTTCGCTTTCACGGGGAAATGGGTGCAGCATCCCCGCTACGGCGAGCAGTTCTCTTTTTCAAGCTATGAAGAGGAAGCGCCGGGCAGCGAAGAGGCCATCCGCGAGTTTCTGGCCTCCGGGCTGCTGAAGGGCATCGGGCCCAAGACGGCCGAGGCCATCGTGCGGCAGTTCGGCAAAGAGACCATGGAGATCCTGGAAAAGGCGCCGGAGCGGCTGGCGGAGGTGCCGGGCATCGGCCCGGTGAAGGCGGCCGCCGCGGCGGAGTCCTACCGCGGCCACCGGGAGCTGGCGGAGATCACGCTCGCGCTGCAGCAGTACGGCCTTCCCGCGTCTACCGCCCTGCGGCTCTACCGCGTTTACGGCGCGCAGACCCCGCAGATCCTGCAGGAGGATCCCTACCGGCTCATCGACGACGTCTTCGGCATCGGCTTCCGCAAGGCGGACGAGATCGCGGCGAAGCTCGGCATGGCGCAGGAGCATCCCCGGCGTCTGGAGAGCGGCCTGCTCTTCACGCTGCGCTATTACGCGGGGGAGGGCAGCACTTACGTGCCGCGCGGGGAACTGATCGAAAAGACCGCGCAGCTGCTGGAGGTCGGCAGAGAGCTGCTGGAGGACGCCCTGCCCATGCTCGCCTTTCAGGGCAGCGTCAGTCTGGAAGAGCTCGAAGGGCGTTCCGTGGTCTATCTGACGCCGCTCTACGAGGCGGAGCGCGGCGTGGCGGCCCGGCTGCTGCGTCTGGACCGGGCCGCTCTGGCGCCGGTCTGCGCGGACCCGGAGGCGCAGATCCGGCAGGCGGAGCGCGATATGGGCGCCGCCCTCTCAGCGCAGCAGCGCAAAGCGGTGCGGGCCGCCGCGGCGAACGGCGTCACGGTCATCACCGGCGGTCCGGGCACGGGCAAGACCACCATCATCACGGCGATCCTTTCGCTGCTCGAAGCAGGAGGGCTGAAGGTCGCGCTGGCGGCGCCCACGGGGCGCGCGGCGAAGCGCATCACGCAGACGACGGGCCACGAGGCCTCCACCCTGCACCGCCTGCTCGAATACAGCAACGAGGACGGCGCGGGATTCCGCTTCAAACGCAACGAGGAAGAGCCGTTGGACTGCGGCGCCGTCATCGTGGACGAGGTCTCCATGGTGGACGTCTTCCTCATGGCGGCGCTTCTGGAAGCGCTGCCGGCCGGCTGCCGCCTGATCCTGGTGGGAGACGCGGACCAGCTCCCCTCCGTGGGACCGGGCAACGTGCTGCGCGACATCCTGCAGAGCGACGCCGTGGGAAGCATCCGCCTCACGGAGATCTTCCGCCAGGCGAGCGAGAGCCTGATCGTGGTCAACGCGCACCGGATCAACCGCGGCGAATACCCGGATCTCAATCAGCGGGACAAGGATTTCTTCTTTCTCACGAGGCACAGCGAGGCGGAGATGCTGGAGACCATCAAGGATCTCTGCGTGCACCGCCTGCCGGAGCGCTATCCCGAGCGGGAGCCCGTGCGGGACCTCCAGATCCTGACGCCCGTGCGCAAAGGCACCCTGGGCAGCCTCAACCTGAACCGGGAGCTGCAGCAGGTGCTGAACCCGCCCGCGCCGGAAAAGCCGGAAAAGACCTACGGCCGCAGGCTCTTCCGCCTGGGCGACAAGGTGATGCAGATCCGGAACAACTACGACCTGGAATGGCGCCGCTTCTCGGATTTCGAGTCCGGCCGGGGCGTCTTCAACGGGGACATGGGGCTGGTTGCACAGATCGACCCGGACTACAACGAACTGACGGTGCTCTACGACGACGGCAAGTACGTGAAATACGAGGCGGATCAGCTGGAAGAGCTGGAGCTGGCCTATGCCGTGACGGTGCACAAGAGCCAGGGCTGTGAATTCCCCGTGGTCATCATGCCGGTCAGCTGGTTCCCGCCGATGCTCGCCACGCGCAATCTCTTCTACACGGCGGTCACCCGCGCGCGGGAGCTGGTGGTGCTGGTGGGCTCTCCGGGCAAGATGGAAGCCATGGTGGACAACAACAGCAGCGCGGAGCGCTACAGCGGGCTGGCGCCGCGGCTGGCGGCCCTGCTGGGCAGCCCGCTGATCTGATCGTGCGGGCGCTGCTCCGGACGCTGGGGAGCAGGCTGGAAGGGCTGCTCTTCCCGGCGGATCTCTACTGCATCTGCTGCGGCATGCCGCTGGCGCCGGGCACGGACTACGCGCTCTGCCCGGACTGCCTGGCAGCCCTGCACTGGGCGGGCGAACGCAGCTGCGCTTGCTGCGGCCGGGCCCTTTCGCCGACCAGGCCCGGCCGGCTCTGCGGCGACTGCAGAGAGCGGCCGCACCGTTTCGAACGGGGCTTTTCCTGCGTGCAGTACGGTCTCCTGGAAAAAGAGATGCTGCACCGTTTCAAGTACGCGGACAAGCCGTACTACGCGCCCATGCTCGGCCGCCTCATGGCGGAGCGCATGGAAGCGGAAGACGGCGGCCCCTTCCTGCTTCTGCCGGTGCCGCTGCATCCGGCGCGGGAACGCAGGCGCGGCTACAATCAGGCGGCGCTGCTCGCGCGGGAGACGGCCCGCTGCCTGGGGCAGCCCTGGCGGGGCGATCTGCTCCTGCGCAGCAGAGCCACGGCGCCCATGAGCCGCCTCGGCAGGGGCGAGCGGGCGGAGAACATCCAAAACGCTTTTTCCCTCCGCGCGGGCGCGGAAGACGTCCTGCGGGGGCAGCACATCCTACTGATCGACGATATCCTGACCACGGGCAGCACGGCGGACGCCGCGAGCGAGCTGCTGCTGTCCGCAGGCGCGGCGCGCGTATGGCTCCTCTGCTTTGCCGCGGTGCCGGACTGGTCGGATGCGGGGATCGCTCAGGCCTGTGGTTGAAAGTCCAGGCCAGATGCGGGCAAAAGGACCCACGTAAACCGGACCGCAAGGCGGCGGCGAGCATGGCGCATTTTAGACGTAAGTCCCGGGGCAAAGCCCCAAGGGCAGGTGTGGGGGCAAAGACCAGGTCAGCTGAGCGATCTCCGGATCCGACCGGAAGCGCGGAGACCCGCGGTCCCGCGGCGCGTTTTCCGCGCGGCATTCCAGTTTTATCCACAGCTTGCTTTCGAGCGTGAAAGTTTCCTTGCGGCGCAAGGCCTCCAGACTGCATGTATATATATGCATCCTGGAAAACGTTGAAATAGCAATAAATACAGAACGAAAATAGAGCGCGCGCGGAATATGAATGCATATTCATGCGCGCGTTTTTTATCCACATGAAAGAAGCGCATTTTTCAATTATGCACAGACTTATCCACAATACCCACAGCGCCTGCGGGCTCGCTGAAACACCTTGCAATCAGCGGTATCGCCCGCCGGGGAAATATGCGCCGTGCAAACGCGGCCGCGCGCTTCCTGAATAAAACTGCTGCGATCCGAAAAGGCGCTCCGGACGCCGGAGGGAAGAGCCGGGGCGCGGGATCCCGAAAATGTCACAGAAAATTAATGTTTCTCCGGGGCCGGAAGCACTCACGGCCTCTGTTTTTATGCTATACTGAATCAGATCGACTTTTCAGAAGGGAGACGCGGCATGGCGGAGTTCAATTTTCCTGCCTTCCTCGGCAATCTCTTATCCGGCTTCGGACTGACGGACATCATAGACATCCTCGTGGTCGCGTTCGTGGCCTATACTTTGCTGAGCTGGATCCGCGAGACGCGCGCGGAACAGCTGATCAAGGGCCTGGTGCTCCTGATCGTGGCGACCTATCTTTCCGAGCTGCTCCACCTGCATACCATCCACTGGCTGCTGCAGAGCGTCCTCACCATCGGCGCCATCGCCCTGGTGGTCGTCTTCCAGCCGGAGCTCCGCCGCGGCCTGGAGACCCTCGGGCAGCGCACCCGCTTCTTCAGCTTCGGCAGGGAGCGCATGGAAAAAGAAGAGTCCAAGCGCGTGAGCAGCGCCATCGTCAACACCGTGGAGCATTTTTCCGCGAACCACGTGGGCGCGCTGATCGTCATCGAGCAGCAGACCGCCCTGAACGACATCGCGGAGACAGGGACCGCGCTGGGCGCAAAGCTCTCGGAGCAGCTGCTCGGCAGCATCTTCTATGAAGGCACTCCACTGCACGACGGCGCGGTCATCGTGCGCGACGATCAGATCCTGGCCGCCGGCTGCGTGCTGCCGCTGAGCCAGAACCGCAGCATCTCCAAAGACCTCGGCACCCGCCACCGGGCGGGCCTCGGCATCAGCGAGAA
>JAEELK010000125.1 GCA_016282655.1 Bacillota bacterium
CCGCCGCGGACGTCGCGGGCGTAGAAGAGGATCTTCATCGCCAGGTCCGGGTTCTCCGCGTAGGCGCGCAGGAAGCGCTCCGCGATCTCCTGGTCGCTCTCATGGCGCAGCGCGCCGATGGTCGCGAAGAGGTCAAGGCAGTCCCTGCCGGTGCTGCGGAAGGTGACGGCGCCGTTCTCGGTATAGGTCATGTTTGTCTCTCGCTTCAGGAATTCCAGCATGGGAAAGCCTCCTTTTCTTAAAAATGCAAGGCACCGTATTGAGCGGGATTCGAACCCGCGAAATATTGATGAGTAATCAACTGCTATACCACTTAGCTATCAGGGCATTGCTGTGGGTGCCTTTTTTTGTTTCAAAGCACGTTTTTTTGCTCTTATGATTAGAAGTCATACGCATTCAGGGTTTGCTGTTCGTGCTTTTCCTTTCAAGACGCGTTTATATGAAGTAAGGGTTCATATGATCGGTTTGCTGTCTGCGTCTTTCTGAGGATAAGATACCAGAACACGGCCCCGTTGTCTTGGAAAAAAAGTTGCGGACTCTCTCTTCCGAAAAGAATCCGCAGCTTTATTTATTTACTTTCGTTTTCCGTGAAGCGGAACTGCCGGTCCAGGCGCCGGCGGATCTGCCTCACCATCGTCTCCGGCGAGAGCACCTTCAGCACCGGGCCGAAGGAGAGGATCCGGATCAGGATCTCCGTCTCGTCGTCCCGCCTGTACCGGAGCGTGATCCGGTAGTGCCTGTCGTCCAGCTTCTCCGTCTCCTTTTCCAGGTCGGAGAAGTGCAGCATCACGCGCTCCAGCGCGTTTCGCCTGTCGGTCAGCTCCATGACCAGGGACCGCTCCATGCAGTCCGGCGGCCGGGTTTCCGCCTCCGTATACGGCTCCAGCAGCTCGACGGCGCGGATCCGCGCCACATTGACGGTCAGCATGCGTCCCTGAACCGCGGCAATCAGCCGGAACTTGTCGTCCTTGGCGGAGTACTCCAGCTTACAGGGGACGCAGGAATACACATGGCGGCTGTCCCGGTTCCCGTGGTACCGCACCCGGATCTTCCGCTTCTCCTTCATGGCCTGCAGGATCGTCCGGAAGTGCGCGATGTACGCCTCGTCCTCAAAGGGGTCGCCGTCCGTATACCGGTCGAAGAACACGAAGGTGCCGCGCTCATAAAGCGGCTCCACATCCTCCAGCCCCTCCTCGGAAGGGGAGAACAGCCGGATCCGCGGGTCCTGCAGCAGGGCCTTCAGCCACTGCTTCTGCAGGGCGGTGAGCGGCATGGTCGGCCTGTGCCGGATGGGGGTCCGTAGCTCCCGGTCCAGGAGCGGCCAGCGCTCCTCGGCGATCGCGGCGGGGATTGTCAGCAGGCTCTCCCCGAAGGCGGTCTCCAGGACAATGGCGTTGAGGTCCCGGCCGGTCAGGGTGCCGTCCACGGCGCGGCCCAGGATGTACGCCACGGCGCTGAAGTAGCTGCCGTAGATCTCACTGAACAGCATCCGTCTCACCTCCGTAAAGCGCCCGCATCGCTTCCAGATCCTCGTAGAAGCGCCTCCTGGCGAACTCGCTGCTGCACTCGAAGCGGACGATCCTCCCGATAAACGTGCGGATCCACGGCAGCATCTCCGCCGCGTCATGGACGTCGGCCGTATACCGGACCGTGCGCTCGTCCACGGCTTCCACCTTTCCGCAGCGCTTCTCGCGCTCCAGACGGTCGAGGATGTAGCCCTCGTTCCTGCCCACATGGACGGTCATCTCAATGTGGTCGACGGAGCGGCCCGTCCCGACGGATACGCCCCACAGGTTCTCCGAGAACCGCGCGCAGAACGCGGCGTACTTCTCCGGCTCCGCCTCAGCGTCGCCGGCCTTTACCCGGCGGATGTTGTCGATCCGGAAGAACATGGCCCGGCGCTGCCGGTAATGCCAGGCGAGCAGGTAGTTCCGCCCGGACTGGGTGGAGACGAAAATCTTCATCGGCAGGACCGTGTGCTCCCGCAGTTCGCCGCGGCGGACGACATAGTTGCTCAGGTCCAAGCGGCGGTGCTCCCGGATGGCGAGCAGCAGAAGATAGACGATCTCGCTGTCCATCGCGTGCAGCAGGTAGCGGTGCTTGAAGCTGAAGTGCTCTTCCTCCTCCGGGTACTTTTCCAATAGGTAGGACCCGACAACCCCAACGGGGTCGCACTCGGAGTAGAACTCCACCGCGTCCCGCCAGCTGTCAAGGTCCACCCCGTCCGCCGCGCGGCGGTAGGCCAGCTCCCGCCCGGCCTTCCCGCTCTCCAGCAGGCCGAGCTGCTCATACTCCTTCAGCTTCTTCCGCACGGTGGATTCGTCCAGCGTGTCCGCGGCCTCAAACCCGGAGAGGGCGTCCGTCAGCCGGTCCACGATCTCCCGGACGGTCAGCGCGCCGCCGTCGGCCAGCAGGTCGAGGATATAGAAGTGCAGGGTAATGTCGTTGTCGGTGAAGCTCCTTGCCTTGAACGCCTTGTACAGGGGGTTGTGCGGGACGCTGCGGCTGTCCACCGACAGAAACACATTTTTCCCGCCGGCGTCCTGGCGGAAGCTCATATAGTCGCCGAGCCAGCTCTCGATCCGCCGGCGCTCGTTGTCATAGCTGCGGACGCTCTTCGCGGTGTATTCCTCCCGGCTCTTGAAGCCGTAGACGAAGAACTCCCGCATGTATCCGCGGATTTTTTCGAAATTCTTGATCAGCTCGCTGTAGGCCATCGTCTCACCTCCCGCCCGTTACAGTTCTGCCTTTCAGTGGTGCTCCTCCCAGTACTCCTCGGCTTCCTCATAGTCCGAGAAGTCGTCCCAGTACTCGTAGTAGAAGTCGTCCGGGTGCACATAGTCGTCCGCGTGGTACGGGTCGCCCGTCGGTCTGACCGTGCCCACCCGGTAGGAGGGGACCGGATGCGGCGTCGGCGTGGGCGTGGGCCGCGGCGTGGGCCGGGGCGTCGAACGCGGTGTGTAGC
>JAEELK010000126.1 GCA_016282655.1 Bacillota bacterium
ATACAGAAAATACTAATGTGGTCTCATATGGCCTGCCACAGCGGCGGGAAGGAGAAAGCGCTTTGAGGATCCTCGGCATCGACCCGGGCTACGGGCTGCTCGGCTACGGCATAGTGGACATGCACGGCAACCGCTTTTCGCCCGTGTCCTTCGGCTCCATCAGCACCGCGGCGGACGCTGTCTTCCCGGACCGGCTGGCGGAGATCTACCGCGAGCTCGGCGCTCTCATCGAGGAGTACGCGCCGGAGGCGATGGCCATCGAGGAGCTCTTTTTCAACAAGAACGTGACCACCGGCATCAAGGTGGCGCAGGCCAGGGGCGTCGTGCTGCTGCTCGCGTCGCAGCACGCGCTGCCGGTCTATGAATACACGCCCTCGCAGATCAAACAGGGTCTGGTGGGCTATGGCAAGGCGGAGAAGGCGCAGGTGCAGAGCATGGTGAAGACCATCCTGCATCTCGCGGAGGTCCCGCGCCCGGACGATACCGCGGACGCGCTTGCGGTGGCCATCTGCCACGGCCACGCGGCGCCGGGGCTCTCACGCTTCAAAGGAGTGTTGTAAACCATGTTTCATTACCTCAGAGGGCCTCTGACCATGCGCTTCGACGGCGGCGTGGTGCTGGAGGCGGGCGGCGTGGGCTACGAGGTCTGCGTGCCGGACAATTCACCGCTCTATCTCAAGGTGGGGAGCGCGGAGACCGTGCTGGTCTATACGGCGCTTGCCCTGCGCGAGGACGACGTCAGCCTCTACGGCTTCCCGGACCCGGAGAGCCTGGAGCTATTCCGCAAGCTGCAGACGGTGCAGGGCGTCGGCGCGAAGGCCGCCCTGGCGCTGCTCTCCGCGCTGCCGCTGCAGGAGCTGCGGAAGGCCATCCTCTTCGAGGACGTGGCCATGCTGACCCGCGCCAACGGCATTGGAAAGAAGACAGCCCAGCGCATCGTGCTGGAACTGAAGGAAAAGATCGGAGAGGCGGAGACGGGCGGCTTTTCGGAGAGCGCGGCGGTCCGGAGCGGCAGCGCCAGAGACGAAGCCCTGGACGCGCTGCTCAGTCTCGGTTACAGCCGCAGCGAGGCCATGGAGGCCCTGCTGCCCTGCGGGGACGATCTGAGCGCGGAAGCCTGTCTGCGGCAGGCCCTCCGCAGCATGAAGCAGCGCTGAGCGACGGAGTAGAGTATGAGGATAGAGAACGATTTCACCGAACTGGAAGAACGGATCACGGCGCCCGCGCAGAGCAGGGACGAAGCCGGGCTGGAGCAGAGCCTGCGCCCTTCCCGCATGGCGGATTACGTCGGACAGCGGGGCGTCACGGACAATCTGGAGGTCTTCATCAAAGCGGCCAAGCTGCGGGGAGAAGCGCTGGATCACGTTCTGTTCTACGGGCCGCCGGGCCTGGGCAAGACCACGCTCGCCGGCATCATCGCGAACGAGATGGGCGTCGATCTCCGCATCACCTCCGGCCCTGCCATCGAGCGGCCCGGAGACCTGGCCTCCATCCTGACGAACCTGAACGACGGGGACGTCCTGTTCATCGATGAGATCCACCGCCTGAACCGCAGCGTGGAGGAGGTGCTCTACGCCGCCATGGAGGACTACGCGCTGGACATCATCATCGGGAAGGGCCCCTCGGCCCGCTCCCTGCGGATCGACCTGGCGCGCTTCACGCTCATCGGGGCCACCACCCGCGCGGGCAGCCTTTCCGCGCCGCTGCGCGACCGCTTCGGACTCCTCTGCAAATTCGAGCTCTACAACGAGGCGGAGCTCGCCCGCATCCTCGAGCGCTCCGCCCAGATCCTGGGCATCCCCGTGGACGCCGTCTCCCGCAAAGAGCTGGCTGCCCGCTCGCGCGGGACGCCGCGCATCGCCAACCGCCTGCTGAAACGCGTCCGCGATTTCAGCCAGGTGGAGGGGAGCGGGGAGATCGACCTCGCCATCACGAAGCGCGCCCTGAGCGCGCTCGGCATCGACGACATGGGCCTGGAGCGCCTGGACCGCGAGATCCTCGGCACCATCATCGAACGCTTCCACGGCGGCCCGGTGGGGATCGACACCATCGCGGCCTCGCTGGGGGAGGAAAAAGTCACCATCGAGGACGTTTACGAACCGTATCTGATCCAGATCGGCTTTCTGCACCGCAGCCCGAAGGGGCGCATGGTCTCCGACGCCGCCTACCGGCATCTGGGGATCGCGCTGCCGGCCGGGCGTGAGGCCGAGGCCCAGCTGAACATGGAGGAACTCTCATGACCAAGTTCGCAAGATCCCTGCGCAGGGCCTTCCTGCCCGCGCTGCTTCTGCTCTGTCTGCTGCCCGCGGCCTCTTTCGCCTCCGCGGATCTGCCGGAGTACATCCGCATCGGCCTGAAGTACGGGAGCACGGCGGTGGAGTACTGCGACCTCCGCTCGGAAAGCGGTTTTCTGATCGCGGACTTCGATCAGGACGAGGGCTTCTCGGAGGTGCTGCCGCTTCCCGCCTATAAGCGCGTGCGGATCACCGCGGAGAACGGCTGCCTCGTGCTGCGCGACGAAAGCGGCGTGCTCCTGAGCGCAGACCTCGGAAACAACTGCATCCTGGCTTACGACTATGAGGACGGCGGCGCGCTGGGCGTGGCCGGCGGCAACTACCGCGGCGGCATCCGCTGCCGGATCGAGAGCAGCGGCAGGCTCACCGTCATCAACTGCCTGCTTCTGGACGAATACGTCTACGGCATCCTGAACAACGAGATGTCCTATACGTATCCCGCGGAAGCCCTGAAGGCGCAGGCAGTCTGCGCCCGCAGCTTCGCGGCCTGCAACCTCGGCAGGCACAGCAGCTACGGATTCGACATCTGCACCACCAGCCACTGCCAGCTCTACCGCGGCCTGGACAGCGAGCGCGACAACTGCACCGCCGCGGTGGACGCCACGCACGGCGAGTTCCTCTGCGTCAGCGGAGAGCCCGTGCCGGCCTATTACGCCACCAACAGCGGCGGCCACACCAGCAACGCGGAAGACGTCTGGGGCTCGCCCATCAGCTATCTGCGCGCGAAGGAAGACCCGTATTCTCCCTCCTTCAACTGGTCCTATATGGTCAGCCGCGAAGAGCTGCAGACCAGGCTGGAGAGCGCCGGATACAGCATCGGTTCGCTCAGGACCCTGGAGGTCACGGACCGCACGGACTACGGCGCCGTGCAGGCCCTCAGGATGGAGGGCAGCAGCGGCACCGCCACGCTGAAGAAGGACAACATCCGCACCGTGCTCGGCCCGAACTCCGTCAAATCGCTCTTCTTCACCGTCGCCGGCGAGAAGGAGGACCAGAGCGAGGCCTATTTCGCGCTGCTCACGAAGAAAGCGTCCGAAGCGGTCTCGCAGGAGTACCGCCTGGCCGCAGGGAAGGACATCCGCACCGCGGCGCTCTGGTTCCTGCAGGACTGCGCCCGAGAAGCCTGCGATGAACTGGACTACAGCGGCCCGGAACCGGCGAGCGGCTCCTTCATCACCTTCAGCGGCCACGGCTTCGGCCACGGCCTCGGCATGTCGCAGCAGGGCGCCAAGGCGATGGCGGAGCAGGGCTTCGACTACGCGGAGATCCTTGAATTCTACTATACCGGCGCTGAGGTCCTCGCATGCGAGTAGACGATTTCGATTATTATCTTCCCCAGGAGCTCATCGCCCAGCATCCGGCGGAGCGGCGCGACGGCTCGCGCCTGCTCGTCGTACACAGAGACACGGGCCTCCTGGAGCACCGTCAGTTTCCGGACATGCTGGAATATCTGCGCCCGGGGGACTGCCTCGTGATGAACGACTCCCGGGTCATCCCGGCCCGCCTGCGCGGCTTCAAACAGAGCACCGGCGCCAAGGCGGAGTTCCTGCTGCTCTCGCCTAACGAAGACGGAAGCTGGAACGCGCTCGTGCGCCCCGGCAAAAAACTGAAGCCGGGGGATATCGTCCGCTTTTCCGACGCGCCTTTCCTGGAGGCGGAGATCGAGGCATACGGGCCCGGAGACGAAGGCATCCGCCGCGTCCGCTTCCGCCACGACGGCGTGTTTATGGAAGTGCTTGAACAGGTGGGAGCAGTGCCGCTGCCGCCCTACATCGACCGCGAGGCGGAGCCGGAGGACCGGCAGCGCTACCAGACGGTCTATTCCCGTTTTGACGGCTCCGTGG
>JAEELK010000127.1 GCA_016282655.1 Bacillota bacterium
CCACTTCCTCGTAGAAATTGTCCGTCACGTAGCGGCGGCGGGCCTCCAGCTTCGAATAGCGGTCGTAGATATCCTTCATCTCCTCATAGCTGACCCCGCTCGGATCGTTCACGTCCGCGACGCGCAGTTTGTCCTGGATCCAGCTGCGGCCCACGAAGGCCGCGGCGCCCACCGCGAGGCCCACGATCAGCACGAAGAGGAGCAGAAGATAGAAATTTTGTTTTTTCAGAGTGATCATGCTTGATATTCCTTTACGTCGCGCAGCCGGAGCTGGAGGCTGCGCCGTCCGTTCCATTCATTTTCTTCCAGATGGCCGGCCAGGGAGATCGGCCGTCCGTCCGCGAGCAGCGCTCTCTGCGCTTCCGTCACTTGAAAGAGGACGCAGCGGAGGCCGCGGACGCTGAAGCCCGCGTGCTGCTGCTCCCTGCCCAGGAAGCGGAACTGCTCCGGTCTGACGCCGCGGACGGAAAAGAGCGGCTTCTCATTGTCCTTGCCGAAGGGGGCAAGGCCTTCCAGATCCTCCAAAAGCTTCAGATCCGCGCGCGCCGGGTCCAGCTCTCCGTCCAGCAGGAGCTTCGGCCGGAAGAGCGCCGGTTCGCGCGCGCGCAGCGCTTCGGTCTCCTGCTCCAGGCTCTCCCGCAGCACGGGAAGGTCTTCTTTCCGCAGGCTGAAGCCGCAGGCGCTCGCGTGGCCGCCGAAGCGCCGGAACAGCGCCTTCTGCTTGGAGAGCAGGGCGTAGAGGTCGATGCCCTCCACGCTGCGGCCCGTTCCCTTGAGCAGCCCGTCCTCGCTCTCCGTGAGCAGCACCGCCGGCCGGCAGTACGCGTCCTTCAGCTTGCCGGCCACGATGCCCGCCACGCCTTCGTGTACGCCTTCGGCCTTCAGGAGCAGAAAGGCAGGCAGTTCCCTGCCCTGCAGCGCCGCTTCGATCCGGCGGAAGGCCTGCTCCTGCTCCGCGCGGCGCAGGCTGTTGTATTCCGTGAGCCGCGCCGCGAGCGGCCGGACTTCCTCCATGCTCTGCCCGCAGAGCAGGCGGACGCAGATCTCCGCTTCCGCCATGCGGCCGGCCGCGTTCAGCTGCGGCACCAGCAGAAAGGCGATGTCCTCCGCGCCGAGCGCCTTGTCCTCCAGGCCGGCCGCGCTGCGCAGCGCGGCGAGCCCCGGCCGTTTGCCGGCGCGGATCCGCTCCAGCCCGTACTTTGCGATGCTCCTGTTCTCGTCCAGCAGCGGGACGATGTCCCCGATGGTCGCAAGCGCCGCCAGATCCAGCACCTCGGCAAGGTCTTTCTTCGTAACGCGGTCCTGCTTGCCGGCCGCGGCGCGCAGGGGCCTCGCTTCCGTGCGCAGGCGCAGCGCCTGCGCCAGCTTGAAGGCCACGCCGCAGCCGCAGAGCCCTTTGAAGGGATAGGCGCAGTCCGGGCGCTTGGGGTCCAGGAGCAGGCAGTCCGGAAGCGCTTCCCCTGCCTGCAGGTTGTGATGATCCGTGACGAGCACGTCCATGCCCAGCGACTTCGCGTAGTCCACTTCGCGGCGCGCGCTGCAGCCGCAGTCCACAGTGATCAGCAGGCGGACGCCGCGCGCGGCGATCTTGTCCAGGGCCGCGCAGTGCAGGCCGTAGCCCTCCTCCGTGCGGCTGGGGATGTAGTAGTCCGGACGCGGCCCCAGCTTTTCCAGGATCTGCAGGAGCAGGCTCACGGCGCAGACGCCGTCCGCGTCATAGTCTCCGTAGAGGCAGATGCGCTCGCCCGCCTCGAGGGCGCAGGCCACGCGCTCCGCGGCCGCCTCCATGTCCTTCATCAGAAAAGGGTCATAAGAAAGACCGGGGCGCTGGGAGAGAAACTCTGCCAGCATCCCGGCGTCGTCCGCGAAGCCTCTGCGCAGGAGGATCTGCTCCGCCAGAGGGCGATCCTCCGAAAAGGCCCTTTCACCGCCGCGATAGATCCAGTCGAAGTCCATTAGAGATAGTCCCTCGGATTCACGTATTCGCCGTTCACGCGTACCTCGAAGTGCAGGTGCGGGCCGGTGGACATGCCGGTGCTGCCGGACTTCGAAATGGACTGCCCGCGCGTGACGATGTCTCCGGTGCTGACGAGGAGCTCGCTGTTGTGCGCGTAGAGGGTGACGATGCCGCCGCCGTGGTCGATCATGACCATGTAGCCGTAGCTGTTGTTCCAGCCGGCTTTGATGACCGTGCCGGCGTTCGCGGCCACGATGGTGGTGCCGCTCGGCGCGCCGATGTCCATGCCGGTGTGAAGCTTGTTGTAGTGCAGGATGGGATGGTAGCGGTAGCCGAACTCCGAAGTGACCCGGGTGACGCCGGGCGCGGGCCAGGCCAGCACGCCGCCCACGTATTCCTCGGTCCCCTGCAGGCGCAGGATCTCCGCGGTGAGGGAGTTCGCCTCGGCGTTCAGGTCGTCGATCATCCTCTCCAGCACCTTGTTGTCCGCCGTGGCCTGCGCCTTCAGCTCGTTCAGATTGCTGCGGTTGGAGCGGATGGAGGCCATCTGCTCCTGCTCCGCCTGCTGTTCGCGGATCAGCTTGGCCTGCATCTCCTCGAGCTGCGCTTTGTATGCTTCCAGCGTCTTGTGCTGCTCTTCCAGCTGACGCAGGAGCTCCACGTCGTTGTCCATGATGCGCTGGGCCATGTCCATGTTGGTCATCAGATCCGTGATGCTCTCGGAGCCGAGCACGATGCCGATGATGCCCATGTCCCCGCTCTTGTACATGCTGCGGATCCGCAGGCTCATATTCTCGTTCTGATCGTCGATGCGCGCCTGCGCCGCGGCGAGGTCCTGCTCCGCCTGGGCCACCTTGCCCTTCGTGTCGTTGATCTGGCGCTGCAGGCTGGCGATGGTCCGCTCGGCGGCCGCCATCTCGCCCTCCAGCGTCTTGATCCGGCCGGAGAGCTCGTTGATCTTCGCCTTGCCGTTGTTCACCTGCTCCTTGAGCCCGTTGATCTCGCTGTTGACGCTGTTGAGCTGGTCCTTCGCCGCATTCAGGGCAGCCTCGTCCACCTCGTCGTCGGCAAAGACCGCCCCCGCGGTCCAAAGCCCTGCCAGCAGAAAGAAGGCGAGCAGTATGCTGATCGTGCGTTGTTTCATCTCTTTCCCCTTTATTGATCCATCGAATGGAACGGACAGCCCCCTAGCTCTGTCTGTCCAGGAACTTGCGCATGGAGCGGATCGAGCCCACGGAGCCGATGCTCAGACCCAGCGCGATGAAGATCCAGGCCAGGTTCTTCATGAGATAGCCGGCCGGCACCAGCGAGGTGGAGAGCAGCAGGAAGGCCTCCTGCCCGAAGCTGCCGCAGACGCGGCCGTAGAGCAGCCCCACGACGCCGGTGGAGATCAGCGCGGCGATGAGGCCGATGAGCATGCCCTCCACCAGGAAGGGCCCGCGGATGAACCAGTTCGTGGCGCCCACGCATTTCATGATCTCGATCTCCTCCGAACGCGCCAGCACCGTGAGCTTGACGGTGTTGGAGACGACCACGACGGAGACGATGATCAGCGCCAGGATGATGACCAGCGCGCCGGTCTGGATGGCGTTCGTGATCTTCACCAGCTTCTGCACCGTGTCCTGATAGTACTTGATGTCCTCTATGCCGGGCAGGTCCTTCACGGCGTAGACCACGGCGTCCGCGCCCTCCAGCTCCCTGACGGTGACGCGCAGGGAATTCGGCAGCGGGTTCTCGCTGAGGTTGTCCAGCAGGTAGGCGTTGTCGCCCCACTTGACGCGGTACTCCGCCATGGCTTCTTCCTTGCTCAGGTACTGCACCGAGTCCACTTCGTCCATGGCTTCCATCTTGCTCTTGATCCGGGCCGTCTGCTCGTCCGTGGCCTCGTCCAGCAGGTAGATCTGGATGGTGTCGAACTGGTCCTTGGCCGTCTCCGCCATGAGGTTCAGGTTGACCATGATGACGAAGAAGAGCCCCAGCAGCAGGAGCATGCAGGTGATGGTGAAGAGCGAGGCAAAGGTCATGGCCTTGTTGCGCCAGACCTGCAGGGCCGCCTGTTTGCAGGTGTAGAAGAGGTTGCTAATCCTCATAGCCGTACACCCCCTGCTGATCGTCCCGGACGATGTGCCCGGCGTCGATGGCGACGACCCGCTTGCCCATGCGGTCCACGATGTCCTTGGCGTGCGTGACCATGACGATGGTGGTCCCGCGGCGGTTGATCATCTCGAGCAGGCGCATGATCTCCCAGGCTCTCTCCGGGTCCAGGTTGCCCGTGGGCTCGTCGGCGATGAGCACGGCCGGATTGTTGATGATGGCCCGCGCGATGGCCACGCGCTGCTGCTCGCCCGCGGAGAGCTCGTGCGGATAGCGGTTCGCCTTTTCGCTGACCCCCACCACGGAGAGGATCTGCGGCACCTGTCTGCGGATGGTCCGCTGGCTGATGTGCACCACCTCCATGGCGAAGGCGACGTTTTCAAAGACGGTCTTTTTCGGCAGCAGGCGGAAGTCCTGATAGACGATGCCCAGGCTGCGGCGGATGGCCGGGATCTGGCGGTTGGAAACGTGGCTGATGTCCTTTCCGCCCAGCAGGATCTGCCCTTCGTCCGGATTGATCTCCTTCTGGATCAGCTTGATGAATGTGGATTTGCCGGCGCCGGAGGGGCCGACCAGGAAGACGAATTCGCCTTTCTCTATGCGGATGCTGACGTCCTCGATGCCGACGTTCTTGCCGTAATATTTCGAAACGTGCTGAAACTCTATCATGTGTCC
>JAEELK010000128.1 GCA_016282655.1 Bacillota bacterium
CGCGGGGCAGGAAGCTGCCCCTCGCGCGATTGGCTCTTGTCTTTTTCGCCCATTCGTTGTAAAATCAAGCCAAATACCGAAAGAAGGAGCTTATCCATATGCGCATCGTCGTCAAGATCGGGACCCACACCCTCACCCACGACAGCGGACAGCTGAACATCCGCCGGGTGGAGGAGCTCTGCAAGGTCCTCTGCGATATCAAGAACGCCGGCCACGAGCTGATCCTCATCTCCTCCGGCGCCATCGGCATGGGCGTCGGCAAGCTGGGGCTGCGGCAGCGTCCGGAAGACATCCCGTCCAAGCAGGCCGCGGCGGCGGTGGGCCAGTGCGAGCTCATGTACACCTACGACCGCCTCTTCACCCAGTATCACCACACCGTGGCGCAGCTGCTCATCACCGGCGAGGACGTGGAATCCGAAACGCGGCACCGCAATTTCACGAACACCGTGGGGCGTCTCCTGGACTTCGGCGCCGTGCCCATCATCAACGAAAACGACACCGTCGCCACCGAGGAGATCGTCATCGGCGACAACGATACCCTGGCCGCCATCGTGGCGAAATCCGTTGCCGCCGATCTGCTGATCGTCTGCTCGGACATCGACGGCCTCTACGACGCCGACCCGCACACGGATCCGAACGCGAAGCTCATCTCGGAGGTCCCCGTCATCACGCCGGAGATCGAGGCGCTGGCCGGCGGCAAAGGCTCCGCCCTGGGCACCGGCGGCATGATCACCAAGCTCCACGCCGCCAAGATCGCCGCGGAGGCGGGCATCCCCACCGTGATCCTGAACGGGAACGACCCCGATCTGCTCTACGACGTAATGGAAGGCCGCTCCGTCGGCACGCGCTTTTTGACAGGAGGAAAACGATGATCCAGATGCTGCAGGCCGCCAAGGCCGCCAAGGGGCGCGTCGCCGCCCTGAACACCCTTCAGAAGAACCAGGCGCTGCTCGCCATGGCGGACGCCCTGCTCGCGCAGGCGCCGGAGATCCTGGCCGCGAACGAGGCGGATCTCGCCGCCGCGCGCGGGACCGTGCCGGACGTGATGCTGGACCGACTCCTGCTCACGGAGGGCCGCATCGCGGACATGGCGGAGGGCATCCGTCAGGTCGCCGCGCTGCCGGACCCGGTGGGCTGCCAGCTGCAGGAGACGGAGCCCCGTCCGGGCCTGCACGTGCAGAAGATCTCCGTCCCGATCGGCGTCATCGCCATCATCTACGAGAGCCGTCCCAACGTCACCGCCGACGCCGCCGCGCTCTGCCTGAAGAGCGGCAACGCCTGCATCCTGCGCTGCGGCAAGGAAGCCCTGCGCAGCGCCTCCGCCATCACGGCGGCCCTGAAGGCAGGCCTCGTGCAGGCCGGCGTCACCGCGGACGCGGTCAACCTCGTGCAGGACGGCAGCAGAGAGAGCGCCCGCGTGCTCATGACCTCCCCCGAATACGTCGATCTGCTCATCCCCCGCGGCGGCGCGGGCCTGATCCGCAGCTGCGTGGAGAACGCCACCGTTCCCTGCATCGCCACCGGCACCGGCATCTGCCACGTCTACGTGGAAAAGACCGCGAACCCGGAGATGGCGCTGCGCATCGTGGAGAACGCCAAGACCAGCCGTCCCAGCGTCTGCAACGCGGAGGAAGTGCTCCTGGTGGACCGCGCCATCGCCGCCGACTTCCTGCCCCGCCTGAAGGCGCTGCTGGTGGACGAGCGCGCCGCGGCCGGAAAGCCCCCCGTCGAGCTCAGGCTGGACGAGACCGCGCAGCAGATCATCCCCGGCACGCCCGCCGGCCCGGACGATTTCGACACCGAGTTCCTAGATTACATCCTCGCGGTCAAGTGTGTGGACGGCGTAGAAGACGCCATCGCACACATCGCGGCGCACTCCACCGGCCACAGCGACGCCATCGTCACGATGGATCCCATGGCCGCAGCCCGCTTCTCACAGGGCGTGGACAGCGCCGCGGTCTACGTGAACGCCTCCACCCGCTTCACGGACGGCGGCGAGTTCGGTCTCGGCTGCGAGATCGGCATCTCCACCCAGCGGCTCCACGCCAGAGGGCCCATGGGGCTGCGCGAGATGACCACTTACAAATACCTCGTCATCGGCAGCGGCCACGTTCGATAGGAGGCAGACATGCGTTACGGATTCCTCGGCTGCGGCAACATGGGCGGCGCCATCGCGCGCGCCCTCTCCGCGTCCACCAAAGACATCCTGCTGGCCAACCGCTCCGCGGCAAAGGCGGAAGCGCTGGCCGCGGAGCTCGGCGTCCGCGCCGGCAGCAACGAAGCGGTCCTCGCGGACTGCGAGGTCATTTTCCTCGGCGTCAAGCCGCAGATGCTCCCCGCGCTCGCGGAGGAGATCCGCGGCCGCCTGAACGGAAGAAAGCCCTTCTTCGTCAGCATGGCCGCCGGCATCACGCTCTCCCGCCTGGAAGAGCTGCTGGGAAGCGGCCTGCCCATCCTGCGCATCATGCCGAACACGCCCGTCGCCGTCGGCAAGGGGCTCATCCTCTACTGCGCCAACGACCGCGTGGAGGACGCCGCGCTGCGCCGGCTCCTCGTCGACCTGGCGCCGGCGGGCGCGCTCGAAGCGCTCCCCGAAGCCCTCATCGACGCCGGCAGCGCCCTCTCCGGCTGCGGCCCGGCCTACGTTTATATGTTCCTGGAAGCCCTCGCGGACGGTGCCGTGGCCTGCGGCCTGCCCCGGAAGCAGGCGCTGCGCTACGCGGCCCTCACGCTGGAGGGCGCGTCCCGCCTCGCCCTGGAGTCCGGCAAGCATCCGGAGCAGCTCAAGGACGAGGTCTGCTCGCCCGGCGGCAGCACCATCAAGGGCGTGGAGGCGCTGGAACAGTACGGCTTCCGCGCCGCGTCCATCGCCGCGGTCAGCGCGGCCTTTGAAAAGACGAAGGAGCTCGGCAAGCCGGCGAAATAGCGGCCGGCTGCGCCCGACCTTCCCCAGACGAGTTCCAAAGACAAGAAAACAGCTGCCCGCAAGGGGCAGCTGTTTTTTCTTTCATTTCGCTTAGAGATCGAAGAAGCGGTCCACGTCCTCCTTCTCCCAGACGTGCCGGAAGTCGCGCCCCATCTCCTTGCAGTAGACGGTCTCCTCGAAGATCTGCCGCAGGCTGTTGTTCAGCTGCCGCACGCCGAACTCCCTGGCGGAGAGCTTCTCCACCATATAGGCCAGCACCTCGTCCGAAAGGCTGAGCTCCTCCGGGCCGATGCCGTAGTAGGCGTAGAGGTCGCGCATGAGATAGCCGCGCGCGATGGCCTCCTTTTCTTCCGGGCCGTAGCCGGGGAGCTGGATCAGGTCGAAGCGGTCCAGCAGGATGGGCGAGATGTTCTCCAGGTCGTTCGCCGTAGCGATGAAGATGACGTTGCGCAGATCCAGCGGGATGCCGAGGCAGTCGTCGATGTACTCGCTGCGGTCGCTGTCCAGGATGTCCAGCAGCGCGAACTGGGGATTGGCGCCCCGAAAGCCCTGCGCGATCTTGTCCACCTCGTCCAGCAGGATGAGCGGCGAAAAGCTCTTGCTGTTGATGATGGCGTCGATGATGCGCCCCGGCCGCGAGTTCGCGTAGATGGGCGAGGTGCCCTTGAGCACCGCCGCCTCCGTGACGCCCGCCAGCGGGATCTTCACCAGCTTCCGGTGCATGGCCTGCGCGATGGAGCGCGCGATGGAGGTCTTGCCCACGCCCGGTGGCCCGCAGAAGAGCAGGACCGTGCCGTAAGAACTGCCGATGCGCTTCTGGCAGGCGATGTAGCGCAGCACGCGGTTCTTGATCTTTTCCAGCCCCAGATGGCTGCGGTCCAGGATGGCCTGCGCCTCCGGCACGGAGATCTCCTCCTTCTCCTTGCCCAGGTCCGACCAGGGCAGTTTGGAGAGCGCCACGATCTGCGCCTCGATCAGCGTCTCGTTCGAGGCCAGACGGTCCTTCACGTAGTCCGGCATGATGCCGTAGGTATCCTCCGAGACCCGGCGCCGCACTTCCATGCGCAGGCTCTCGTAGGCCATATAGTCTCCCTCCACCTCGAATTCCTTCATGATGGCCCACTGGAATTTCGTGGAGAATTTGCTGAAGCGTTCTTCCGAGATCTCCGCCTTCAGCTCCGGCGGCAGCTTTTCATATCTTGCGTTCACGGCTCTCCCATCTGCGTTCCGCGCGCTGCGGATCACTCGTCCAGATCGTTGATGTCGATGAGTTCGGTATTAAAGAGATTGTAGCGGCTCGCGATGATGTTTGCAAGCGCCATGGCGGTGTCCAGCGAGGTCAGGCAGGGAATGCCGGCATACATGGCCTTGCGGTGCAGGACGCGGTAATCGCCCACGGTGTCGTCCTTGACGGCGCCGGTATAGACTACGTAGTCCACCTTCTTCTGATCCAGCAGGCGGTAGATGGCGTCGTTCTCGAAGACGTTGCCCACGGTCTCCGCGCGGATGCCCGCGCCCCGGATGGCCGCGGCGGTGTCCCTGGTGGCGTAGATCTTGATGCCGATGTCGTAGAAGCGCCGCGCCAGCGCGATGGCGTCCCTGTGGTCCTCGTCCTCCACGGAGATGAGCACGCCGGCATCCGCCCGGTCGCGCACGTTGGGGACCCGGAATCCCGCGGAGCTAAGGCCCTTGAAGAGCGCCTCCGCCTCCGTGCGGCCGATGCCGAGCACCTCGCCGGTGGACTTCATCTCCGGCCCCAGGATGGAGTCTGCGTTGTAGAGCTTCTCAAAGGAGAATATGGGGACCTTCACCGCGCAGTAGGGCGGTGTTTTGTAGAGGCCCGTGCCGTAGCCCAGATCCTTCAGCTTCTCGCCGAGCATCACGTGGGCGGCCAGATCCACCATCGGAACGCCCGTGACCTTGCTGATGTAGGGGATGGTCCGGGAGGCCCGCGGATTCACTTCTATCACGTAGAGTTCATCCTCGTAGATGAGGTACTGGATGTTCACCAGGCCCTGCGTGCCCAGCGCCAGCGCGAGCTCCCGCGCGCTCTCGCAGATCTTCGCGAGGAAGCGGTCCGTGAGGTTGTAGGGCGGATAGACGGCGATGGAGTCGCCGGAGTGCACGCCCGCCCGCTCGATGTGCTCCATGATGCCGGGGATGAGCACGTCCTCCCCGTCCGAGATCACGTCCACCTCCAGCTCCACGCCCGGCATGTACTTGTCGATGAGCACCGGGTTCTCGATGCCGCCGGAGAGGATGGTCTTCATGTATTTTTCCGTGTGCTCCCGGCTGCGGGAGATGGTCATGTTCTGGCCGCCGATGACGTAGCTCGGGCGCAGCAGCACCGGATAGCCGAGCTTTTCCGCGGCGTCCAGCGCCTCTTCCAGGCTGTTCACGCCAAGGCCCTTCGGCCGGCGGATCTGAAAGCGCTCGAGCAGCGCGTCGAACTTTGCGCGGTCCTCCGCGGTGTCGATGCCCTCCGCCGAGGTGCCCAGGATGCGCACGCCCTCCTCCGTCAGGAACTGCGTGAGCTTGATCGCGGTCTGGCCGCCGAAGGCCACCACGACGCCGATGGGCTTTTCGATCTCGAGGATCCCCTTCACGTATTCCGGCGTCAGCGGCTCGAAGTAGAGCCGGTCCGCGGTGTCGTAGTCCGTGGAGACCGTTTCGGGGTTGTTGTTGATGATGACCACGTCGATGCCCATCTTCTGCAGGGTCCAGACGCAGTGCACCGAGGAATAGTCGAACTCGATGCCCTGCCCGATGCGGATGGGGCCGGAGCCCAGCACGATGACCACGGGCTTGCCGCTGCGCGGGAAGGCCGCCGCCTCGTCCGGGCGGTCATAGCAGGAATAGAAATAGGGATGCTCGTCCCCGAAGACGGCGCTGCAGGTCTTGACGATGCGGTAGTTCAGCTTGCGCCCTTCGGCGTAGAACTCCGCCTCGTGCTCCGCGATGTTGCGCAGCTTTTCGAGGAAGTAATAGTCCACCTTGGTGATGCGGTAGATCTCATCGAAGGAGACGCCCGCCTTGATGGCCTCGTAGATGGTGAAGATGCGCCGGTCGTCCGCGTCCGCGAGACGCTCCAGCACGGGACGCTCGTCCAGCGGCTCCGCGTTCAGCGTCTTCTGCCCGATCTCCGCGCCGCGCACGGCCTTGATGAGCGCCTCTTCAAAGCTGCTGCCGATGGACATGACCTCGCCGGTCGCCTTCATCTGCGTGCCGAGCTTGCGGCTGAGCCCCGCGAACTTGTCGAAGGGGAACTTGGGGAACTTGACCACGACGTAGTCCACGGCGGGCTCGAAGCCCTTCAGGCTGGCGCCGGTCTTCTCGTTGCGGATCTCCTCCAGCAGATAGCCGAGCGCGAGCTTCGTGGTGATCTTCGCGATGGGATAGCCCGTGGCCTTGGAGGCCAGCGCGGAGGAGCGGGAGACGCGGGGGTTCACCTCGATGACCGCGTACTCGCTGCCGTCCGGCTTTAAGGCGAACTGCACGTTGCAGCCGCCGATGATGCCGATGGCCGTCACCATGTCCAGCGCCGCCTGGCGCAGCATGCCGAGCTCTTCGTCCGTGAGCGAGAGCGCCGGGGCCGCCACGATGGAGTCGCCCGTGTGGACGCCCACCGGGTCGATGTTCTCCATGGAGCAGACGGAGACGCATTCGCCGCTCGCGTCGCGCATGGTCTCGAACTCGATCTCCTTCCAGCCGGCGATGCACTTCTCGATGAGCACCTGGCGGATGGGGGAAAGGTCCAGGCCGCTGTGGGCGATGAGGCTCAGTTCCTCCGGCGTTTCGGCGATGCCGCCGCCCGTGCCGCCCAGCGTGAAGGCCGGCCGCACGATGACGGGATAGCCGATGCCGGCGGCGATCTCCAGCGCCGCCTCCACGGTGTTCGCGATCTCAGAGGGGACCACCGGCTGCCCGATGGCCTTCATGGCGTCGCGGAAGAGCTCTCTGTCCTCCGCCTTGTCGATGGCGTCCATGTCCGTGCCCAAAAGCTTCACGCCGTAGCGCTCCAGCACGCCTTCGCGGCAGAGCTGCATGGCGATGGTCAGGCCCGTCTGCCCGCCCAGCCCGGCCAGCAGGCCGTCCGGGCGCTCTTTTTCGATGATCCGGCTCACCGTCTCCACGTTGAGCGGCTCCAGATAGATCTCGTCGGCCAGATGCTGGTCCGTCATGATGGTGGCCGGGTTGGAATTGACCAGCACCACGTTGACGCCCTCGTCCCGCAGGACGCGGCAGGCCTGCGCGCCGGCGTAGTCGAATTCCGCCGCCTGGCCGATGACGATGGGGCCGGAGCCGATGACCAGCACCTTCCGAATGCTCAGATCCTTTGGCATTTCCTGTTTCTCCTTATGCTTCCGCGCAGACGGACTTGATGGTCTCCGCGGCTTCCTCCAAGAGTTCCATGGGGATGTTCAGCGCCGGCAGCAGACGGATCTTCGTCTTGGCCGTCAGGCAGAGCACGCCCCGCTCGTTCAGTTTCTTGACCAGCTCCCCGGCAGGCTTCGCGCAGCGGAGGCCCAGCATGAGACCGAGACCGTCCACGCCCTCGATGCCCGGCGCGTCCGCGAAGGCCTTTCGCAGGAAGGCGCCCTTGGCCTCCACCTCCGCCAGGAAGGCGTCGTCCAGACGCTCCAGCACGCTGACCGCGCCGGCGCAGCAGACCGGATTGCCGCCGTAGGTGGAGCCGTGGTCTCCGGGGACCAGAACGTCCATCGTTTTTTCGTTCATGAGGCAGGCGCCGATCGGCAGGCCGCCGCCCAGCCCCTTCGCCGTGCTGACCACGTCCGGCGAGATGCCGTAGTGCATGTAGGAATAGAGTTTGCCCGTGCGGCCGTTGCCGGTCTGGACCTCATCCACCATCAGCACGATGTCCTCCTCCCTGCAGAAGGCTTCCAGCCCCTGCACGAATTCCTTGGAGAGCACGTGGATGCCGCCCTCGCCCTGCACGCATTCCACCAGCACGCCGGCGGCCTTCTGCTCCAGCGCCGTGCGCTTCAGGGTCTCCAGGTCGTCCGCAGGGACGGAGACGAAGCCCGGCGTGAGCGGCTGAAAGAGCTTGTGGAAGACCTCCTGCCCGGTGGCGGCCAGGGTGCTCAGGGTGCGGCCGTGGAAGCTGTTCTCCAGCGTCACGATGGTGAAGTGCTCCGGGCCCTTCTTTTCCGCGGCGTATTTGCGCGCGACCTTGATGGCGCACTCGTTCGCTTCTGCGCCGGAATTGCCGAAAAAGACCCGCTTCATGCCGGTCTTTTCGCAGAGCAGCTCCGCCAGGCGCACGCAGGGCTCTGTGTAATACAGGTTGGACATGTGCTGGAGCTTGCCCAGCTGCGCGCTGACGGCCGCGACCCAGACGGGGTCGCCGTTGCCGAAGGCCGTGACGCCGATGCCGCTGCCCATGTCGATGTAGCGCTTTCCGTCCGCGTCATAGACCAGAGAGCCTTCCGCGCGGACCAGGTCCAGCGGGAAGCGCCCGTAGGTATGAGCGACGTATTTTTGATCGCGTTCCTGTAAAAGACTCATTTTTCTACGCTCCTTTGATCATGGTCCCGGCGCCCTCGTCCGTGAAGAGCTCCATGAGGATCGCGTGCGGGACGCGTCCGTCCATGATGATCACCTTGTGTACGCCTTCTTCCAGCGCCTTGATGCAGCAGTCCACCTTGGGGCGCATGCCGCCGGAGACGATGCCCCGCTCGGCCAGCTGCTCCGTCTCGGAAATGGTCAGTTCCGGGATGAGGCTCGTCGGATCCGCGGGGTCTCCCAGGATGCCCGCCACGTCCGTCATGAGGATGAAGCGTTTGGCCTCCAGCTCGCCCGCGATGTGCGCGGCCGCGGTGTCGCCGTTGATGTTGTAGGCGTTTCCCTCGCGGTCGCAGCCGATGGTGGAGATGACGGGGATGTAGCCCTTTTCCAGCAGGTCCTTCACCGGCGCGATGTTGATGCGCTCCACCTCGCCCACGTAGCCGAGGCGCTCGTCCTTGACGCGGGCCTCGATGAGCCTGCCGTCCATGCCGGAGATCCCCATGGCCTTGCCGCCCTTGGTCTGCAGCAGGTTGACCAGCGTCTTGTTGATCTTGCCCGCGAGGACCATCTGGGCGATCTCCACGGTCTCCTTGTCCGTCACGCGCAGGCCGTCCACGAACTCCGGACGCTTGCCCAGCTTTTCCATGAGCTCGCTGATCTCCGGCCCGCCGCCGTGGACCAGCACCACCTTGACGCCGATGAACCAGAGCAGCACCACGTCCTCCATGACCTGCTGCTTCAGCTGCTCGTTCGTCATGGCGTGCCCGCCGTACTTGATGACGACGGTCTGCCCCACGTATCTTCTGATGTAGGGCAGCGCCTGCGTGAGGACCTCCGCCCGTTCTTTGTTGGAAAGATGCTCGATCATGTTCTGTAGTCTCCGTTGATCTTAACGTAATCGTAAGTGAGGTCGCAGCCCCAGGCGGTGGCAGAAGCCCCGCCGGCGTTCAGGGAGATGAGGATCTCGATCTCCGTTTCCAGCAGGATCTTCTTGGCCTGCTCCTCCGAGAAGGGGATGCCCGCGCCGTCTTTGCAGACCGCGATCTCGCCCGCCGCGGAGCGGAAGGAAAGGTCCACCCGGCTCACGTCCAGCGGAACGCCGGCGTAGCCGATGGCGCAGAGCACGCGGCCCCAGTTGGCGTCGGCGCCGAACATGGCCGCCTTGACCAGCGAGGAGCAGATGACGGACTTCGCGACCGTCTTCGCGTCCGCTTCGCTCGGCGCGCCGCTGACGCGGCATTCGAGCATGCGCGTGGCGCCCTCCCCGTCCCCGGCCATGGTCCGGCAGAGCCAGACGGTGACCGTGTTGAGGGCTTCCATGAAGGCGCTGAAGTCTTCGCCCTCCTCCGTGATCTCCGGGTTGCCCGCCAGGCCGTTCGCGAGCAGGCAGACCATGTCGTTGGTGGAGGTGTCCCCGTCCACGCTGAGCATGTTGAAGCTCTTCTGCACGTCCGTGGAGAGCGCCTTCTGCAGCATGGCCGGGCTGATCGCCGCGTCGCTGCAGAGGAAGACCAGCATGGTGGCCATGTCGGGATGGATCATGCCGCTGCCCTTGGCGATGCCGCCCAGGCGGCAGCTCTTTCCGCCCGCGCTGAACTCCACCGCGATCTCTTTGCGGACCGTGTCCGTGGTCATGATGGCTTCCGCCGCGTCCGCGCTCCCGGAAGAGGAAAGCGCGGCCGCGAGCGCGTCCATCTTCGCCTCGATGGGGCTTAGGTCCAGCGGCTGGCCGATGACGCCGGTGGAAGCCACCAGGACGTCCTCCGGCGCGATGCCGAGGCGCGACGCCGCCAGGGCGCACATCTTTTCCGCGATCTCGATGCCGTCCGCGTTGCAGGTGTTCGCGTTGCCGCTGTTGCAGATGACGGCGCGGGCCTGCCCGTCCGCGAGATGAGACTTCGTCACGGTCAGGGGCGCGCCCTTCACCAGGTTCCTGGTGTAGACGGCTGCCGCTGCGGCCGGCGCGTCGCTGACGATGAGCGCAAGGTCTTTCTTCGTATGGTTCTTCCGGATGCCGCAGTGCAGGCCAGCGGCCCGGAACCCCTTGGCGGCGCAGACGCCGCCTTCGATCAGCTTCACCTTATCTCCCTCCCAGTTCGAGCCCCTCGGTCTCTTCGGCGCCGAGGAGCAGATTCATGTTTTGCAGGGCGGCGCCGGAAGCGCCCTTGCCCAGATTGTCGAAACGGGCGCAGAGCAGCAGGCGCTCCTCGTTGCCCCAGAGGCTGATCTCCATGTCGTCGCGCCCGGAGAAGGCGGCCGCGGAGAGGAAGCCTGCCTCGTCCGTGCCCTCGGCGAAGCGCACCACGGGGCCGGTGTAGCAGGCGCGGTACGCGGCCGCGACGTCCGCGAGGCTGCCCCGGAGGTCCTGCGCGAAGAGCGGCACCGTCACTTCCATGCCGCTGTAGAAATCCGCGACGACGGGGCAGAAGGCGGGCGCGGTCTGAAGCCCGCAGATCTTCTGCATCTCGGCGAGGTGCTTGTGCTGCTGCGCGAGCCCGTACTGGCGGGGCGCGTCATACAGAACGGGACGCTGCGGGTCTTCGTAGGCAGCGATCATCTTTTTGCCGCCGCCGCTGTAGCCGGTCAGGGAGAAGCAGGAAAGGGCGGCGGCGGGGGCCAGGAGGCCCGCCGCGACCAGCGGCCGGACCAGGGCGATGAAGCCGCTGGCGTGGCAGCCCGGGTTGGCGATGCGCCGGGCTGCCGCGACGGCGCCGGGCCCGATCAGCTCCGGAAAGCCGTAGACCCAGCCCGGCGCCGTGCGGTGGGCCGTGGAAGTGTCTATGACCGCCGTCGTTTCGTTCTCGATCAGCAGGACGGCCTCTCTGGCCGCCTCGTCGGGGAGGCAGAGAAAGACCACGTCCGCTTCGTTCATGGCCGCCTTTCGCGCCGCTTCGTCCTTGCGGAGCGCCTCCGGCAGCTGCAGGAGCTCTATATCGCGCCGCAGGCTGAGCCTTTCGTGGATCCGCAGGCCCGTGGTGCCGGCGGCGCCGTCGATGAAGATCTTTTTCATGTTCTTACGCTTCTTTCAACTGTGCTTTTACATAAGCCATCTGTTCCGCCACCGATTCCGGCGAAGTGCCGCCCTCGGAGCCGCGCTTCCGCACGCATACGTCCAGGTCGATGGCCTCGTAGACGTCCGTGTCGAAGAGCGGGCTGTATTCCCGGTAGACTTCCAGCGGCACCATCTCCAGCACCATGTCCTCGGCGATGCAGCGCGCCACCAGACTGCCGGAGATCTTGTAGGCGTCCCGGAAGGCCGCGCCCTTGCCGACCAGATAGTCCGCGAGGTCCGTGGCGTTGATGAAGCCCTTCTGCGCGGCGGCGCGCATCCGCTCCGGATGCACTTTCATGGTGGCCAGCATGGGGATGAAGACGGACAGGCAGGCCCGGACGGTATCCGCCGCGTCGAAGACCGGCTCCTTGTCCTCCTGCATGTCCTTGTTGTACGCCAGCGGCAGGCCCTTCAGCGTGGTCAGCAGGGAGAGCAGGTCTCCGTAGACCCGCCCCGTCTTGCCCCGGCAGAGCTCCGCCATGTCCGAATTCTTCTTCTGCGGCATGATGGACGAGCCCGTGGTATAGGCGTCGTCGATGGTCACGAAGCCGAACTCCGCGCTGGACCAGAGGATCAGCTCTTCGGAGAAGCGGCTCAGATGCATGCTGATCAGCGCGAGGCAGGCGAGATACTCCACGGCGAAGTCCCGGTCCGAGACCGCGTCCATGCTGTTTCTGCAGATCTCGTCGAAGCCGAGCTCCGCGGCCTCGAAGCGCCGGTCCGTGGGATAGGTGGTGCCGGCGAGCGCGCAGGCCCCGATGGGCGAGCAGTTGATGCGCTTGCGGCAGTCCGCGAGCCTGGCGCGGTCGCGCAGGAACATCATGGCATAGGCCATGAGATGCTGCGAAAAGAGCACCGGCTGTGCCCGCTGCAGATGGGTGTATCCGGGCATGACTGCGTCCGAATACTCCTCCGCCTTCTCGAGCAGGGTCATGAGCAGCTCCTCCAGCAGCGCGCGGTCTTCGTCGCACTCGCCCCGGAGGTACATGCGCAGGTCCAGCGCCACCTGGTCGTTGCGGCTCCGCGCCGTATGGAGCTTCTTGCCCGGCAGGCCGATGCGCGCCGTCAGCTCCTGCTCCACGAACATATGGATGTCTTCGCAGCCGGGGTCGATCTGCAGCGCGCCGCTTTCCAGATCCGCCAGGATCCCTTCGAGCCCCGCCTTGATGAGGGCGCCGTCCGTCTCGCCGAGGATGCCCTGCGCCGTCAGCATGGCCGCGTGCGCGATGCTCCCGAGGATGTCCTGCCGGTACATGCGGCTGTCGAAACCGATGGAGGAATTGAAATCGTCCGCGATCCGGTCTGTCTGTCCGGAGCTGCGCCCCTCCCACATTTTTGCCATTCTCGTTCTCCTGTCTCTTTCGCGGGGCCTTATTTCAAGAGGCCCTTTTCCCGCAGCGACTGCTCGCGCATGGCCTGGACCCGGGTGGGCAGGCCCCAGAGGTTGATGAAGCCACCGGCGTCGGTCTGGTCGTAGTCCGATTCGTCGAAGGTGGCGAGCTCCTCACTGTAGAGGGAATAGGGGGACGTGGTGCCGGCCGGGATGATGTTTCCCTTGTAGAGCTTCAGCTTCACGTCGCCGGTGACGTATTTGTTGGATTCGTTCGCGAAGGCGGTGAGCGCCTCCTGCAGCGGCGAGTACCATTTGCCGTTGTAGATCATGTCCGCGTAGTCCACGGCGAGCTTCTGCTTCACGTGCAGGGTGTCCTTGTCCACCGTGAGCATCTCGAGCTGCTCATGCGCGAAATAAAGGATGCTGCCGCCGGGCGTCTCGTAGATGCCGCGGTCCTTGATGCCCACCAGACGGTTCTCGACGATGTCGATGATGCCGACGCCGTTGGCGCCGCCCAGCTCGTTCAGCTTCTCGATGATCTTGGACGCCTTCATCTTCTCGCCGTTGAGCGCCACGGGAGCGCCGGCCTCGAAGCTGAGGGTCAGATAGGTCGGCTCGTCCGGCGCCTGGAAGGGCGATACGCCCATCTCCAGAAAGCCGGGCTTGTCCAGATCCGGCTCGTTGCCCGGGTCTTCCAGATCCAGGCCTTCGTGGCTCAGATGCCAGAGGTTCTTATCCTTGGAATAGTTGGTCTCGCGGGAGATCTTGAGGGGCACGTTGTGCGCCTCCGCGTAGTCGATCTCCTCCTCGCGGGACTTGATGTCCCACTCGCGCCAGGGGGCGATGATCTTCATGCCGGGCGCGAAGCGCTTGATGGCCAGCTCAAAGCGGACCTGGTCGTTGCCCTTGCCGGTGCAGCCGTGGGCGATGGCGTCCGCGCCTTCTTCCAGCGCGATCTGCGCGAGCTTGCGCGCGATGACGGGCCGCGCGAAGGCGGTGCCGAGCAGATAGTTCTCATATTTCGCGTCCATCTTGAGGCTGGGCAGGATGATCTCCTCCACCATCTCGTCCACCAGATCCGCCACGATCAGCTTGGAAGCGCCGGTCTTCAGAGCCTTCTCCTCCAGACCGTCCAGCTCGCCGGCCTGTCCGACGTTGCCGGCCACGGCGATGATCTCCGGATCGTTGTAGTTCTCCTTCAGCCAGGGGATGATGATGGAGGTGTCCAGTCCTCCGGAATAGGCCAGTACGATCTTTTTGATGCTTTTCTTGTCCATGTTCTCTCTCCTTTATCTCTGCGGCGGGCGGCTCTGCCCGGGCGTTTGGGCGACGGATCCCGAAAGGCCGCTCCTCCGGCATTTCGGTGCAAATTTATGCATACTGATATTATAATTATACATCAGAATCTGTCAATATACTAATTTATCTTTTTTCTGAGTGAATATTTTTCGCAATTATGCGCATATTCTTTCGCGATCAGTCTCCCGGCCCCTGCAGCGCCGGCGTCCGCTCCCAGAGAAAGCGGTAGAAGTCCGTGTTCGCGATCTGCAGCGACATGGCGTAGCGGTCCTCCGCCTGTGTCTGCAGACTCTCCAGCAAGGCTTCCCGCTCCTCCTCCGGCAGGCGGCTGCCCTCCCAGCTCCAGAGCGCGCTGCCGTCCGCGCTGTCATAGCGCAGTTCGTCCGTCAGGAAGCTCCGGTTATAGAGGAAGGCCGTATGGCGGCTGTCGGAGAGGATGTCCGTGCCGGGCAGCAGGCGGGAGTCGAAGTCGAAGCCGAAAAGGTTCAGCAGCGTGGGCAGGATGTCCACGTTGCAGCAGTAGGCGTCGCTGACGAGCGGCGTTTCCATGCCGCCCTTCCAGATGATGCAGCTGCTCTCATACATGTCGAAGCTCTCGTCCAGCTCCCGGCCGGCGAGCGAAGCCCGGTCCGCCGCGGTCAGATAGTACGGGTAATGGTCCCCGGTCAGCACGATGACCGTGCGCTCCAGGCGCCCCGCCTCTTCCAGGCGCTGCAGCAGATAGGCCACGGCCTTTTCCAGCTCCAGGTTGCAGGCCAGATAGCCCTCCGCGCCCGGGGTGAGGCCGTGTTCGCCCAGGCAGGCGCGGGTCTCCTCGATGTTCTTGCGGTAGATGACGTTGTCGCTGTTGTACGGGCCGTGCCCGCTGAAGGTCATATAGTAGACGCAGAAACGCTCCGCGTCGATGTAATCGTCCACGGACTGCTCCATCATCTCCAGATCCGAGGCCGGCCAGCTGCTCGTGAAGCGCATGCCGGCGTTCATGAAGCTGCAGTCGAATCCGAGGTTGGGCAGCGACTTGTCCCGGCTGTAATAGCTGCCGAGGTAGTTGTGATAGCCCAGACAGAGCGCGCCCGCCTGATCGGCGAAGATGCGTCCGGGATTCAGCGGATAATACTTCTTCGCGTTGCGCGGCATGCTGCCGGCGGCGCTGCCCCGCATGGCGTCGCGGGAGACGTCCGGCCACAGGCCCGTGAGGAAGGCATATTCCCCGTTCGTGGTGGTGTTCTTGAAGCTGTTATAATAATGCTCCAGCACCACGCCCTCGGAGGCCATGCGGCAGAGGGTGGGCGTGAGCGCCTCGTTCAGCGCGAGCCCGGAATAGGATTCGCCGCAGATCAGGATCAGGTCGCAGCCTTCGAAGAGCCCGGTAGATCCGTTTTTGCTGCTGGGGCGACGGGCGGCGAGGTATTCGCAGAGGCCGCGCAGCTCTTTTTTGCCGGCCGCTTCGGCCAGCGCGGCGAAGTCGATCTCCTGCGCGTTCGGCGCGTAGGAGACAGCTGCCGGCGTCGGCTCCGCTCCGCGCGCATCGCCCGCAGGCAGCTCGCCGCGCAGCTCATGCGCTTCTCCGGCGCCGAAGAAGAAGTGGCCGCCTTCCACCAGCGAATTGCTCAGAACGCCCAGCTTGGCCGCGGCGCGGTCCGTGTCCACCAGACTGCTGTGATAGGCCGCGTAGGCGCTGCTGCCCGCCGTGCCGCCCAGGGGCAGCAGCGCGGCGGCGGCGCACCAGAGGAGGACGGCGGCGAGCA
>JAEELK010000014.1 GCA_016282655.1 Bacillota bacterium
CTGACGAAGTGGCACGAGGAAAAGGAGCTCAGCTTCGAGGTGACGGCGCGCGATGCGAAGGGCGGAACGGATACGGCGTTCGGAACGTTCACCGTCCGGCCGGATGAGCCTCCCATCGCGAAGATCGCCCTCGAAGAGGTCTATTACCGCGGCGAGAATTCGGCCTACGCGGCCATCGAGCCGACGGATGCCTCCGAGACGGACGGCGACGCGCTCGAGCGGACCTGGAGCATTCGGATTGCCGGCGGGAGCTGGCAGCCTGCGGCGTCTTTCAGCGGCTATCAGGACCTGAGCTTCGGCAGCGGCAAGGACATCCGCTTCCTGAAAAAGGACGTGGGAGCCTTCTCCGTGCGGCTCTTCGTGCGGGACCGCTGGACCGAGGAGACGCTGGAGGAATACATTACCGAGAGCGATTACCTGACGGCTCAGGCGGAGAGATCCTCCGTCGTGGACAACGTCGCGCCGCGCGTGGGACTGGACATGCTGCGCACGGAGAGCGCCCAGATCCTGCTGCTTGCGGACAACGCGGCATCGGAAGCCTTGGCGGATTCCCTGGCGCCGTCCCTGAAGGCCGCGCTGCTGGCGGAAGGCATCGCGGCGGACGTGCGCACGGAACTCGCGGAGGCAGCGGCCGGCGATCGGACCGGCGAGATCTCGGAGATCCTGACGGGCGGCCGCGGCGGCAGAAACTATCGTCCGGAGGATGCCTCCCAGATGCAGAAGGACTATTACCTGGGCTTCTGGCAGGGCGGCAACGCGTTCAGCGATGGCCGGCGCATCTACACGCTGGCCGGCACGGTGCAGACCTGGGCGGCGGACCCCGCCTACAGCGTCAACACCTATCCGTATACGCTGACCTGCCTGGACCGCAGCGGCGCGCAGCTTTGGCAGACGTCCGTGACCCGGACCATGCTGCCTAGTGCATCCTACCTGCGGGACGCCTCCTGGGGCATGGAGGCGGACGGAGCCTGGATCTGCCTTACTGAAGGCGGCAAAACAGCGCTCTTCGACGCGAAGACGGGCACATACATCGCGACGCTCAGCTGCGCGCTCGGCTCGCTCAACTTGCAGGCGGACACCCAGATCTACGCGTTCCGGGAGGACGGCATCTACCGCACACCGCGCGGCGGCGGGGATCCAGCCTGCGTATGGAGCGGGCCCGTGCTGCAGCCCCGCCTGCTGGGCGGTCAGGTGCAGTTCGTGACTCGCATGGATCTGGGATCCGGCCTCGGTCTTTACAAGGCGGCGTTCGATCTGTCCGGGGAAAAGGTCTCCTGCACGCTGCTGCAGGGATCCCTGACCGGCTATGCCCGCGCCGCAGAAGTGCTGGCGCTGGACGCCTACGGCTGCGTTTTCGTGCGAGAAGGCCTGCAGGTGTACTGCTTCGACGCGACCGGCGCGCTGATCCGCCGCATCGACCTGAACGGCTACGGCGAGACGGCGGCCGTGTTCCCCGTGTGGCGCGGAGATGGACGGGTCACGTACATCGGCCAGACGAGAAGGCGCCGCGCGGCCAACCTGCGGGAGACGTTTGCGGGCGTGTACGGCGTGTACGCGGACGAGGCGTACGAGGACTCCCGCAGCGCGGCAGGCGATTACCTGAACACGGGCGAATCCGTCGTGTACGCGCTGCAGGATGAAACGGGCGCCATCGGCGTCTATCTCGGTGCGGAATACGCCTACGACAGCTGGGAGATGGTGCGGGATCACCTGCTGTTCAGCTTCAAGGGCGCGTTCGAGGATCGCTTCGGCCTGGCCATGGAACGCGGCGCGCAGGACGAACGCTTTGCCGCGGCGAGCGCTGCGAGGAACGGCGCGCGGGACATCAAGAACGTTCTGGCGAGCGGCGAAAGCCCTGCGGACGAAGAAGCCCGCCTGAAGGCCAGGGATCTGTCCGGCCGGGCGGACTACAGCTATTTCACCAGAGTGGGGACCGGGGTGACCGCCGCGCAGCTGGCCGACGCGGTAAAGGCGCTGAAAACTGCGGGAGAAAACGCCCTGGTGCAGCGGGATGCGGCAGGCCGCGTAAGCAGGCATGTCAGCCTTGCGCCGGGCGCGACATACTTCTACGAGTATGACACGACCGCGGAAAGCGACGTCTTCTCCGTCGATGCACTGATGGAAGGTGCGGGCGGAAACGGCTATACCGTGGAGCGCGTTTACGCGGAGAATTTCGACGACGGCGCTTTGGAGAGCTTCTTTTCGCTCAGCGCGTCCGCGGTCCGGGACGGCCGCTACCGCCTGAGCTACCTGCGGACGCGGGAGAACGCGCACGCCTTTCTGCAGGAGGGCTCGTCCGCAGACATCCTCTTTACGGTGCCATCGGGCAGCCAGGCGGTCCTGATGCTGGACTACGCTTTCAGTTCCGCGAGCACGGACTATCTGGCCAAGGCCTTTACGCTGCAGAAGGAGGGCGGATCGAAGGAACTGCTCGACATCTCCACGCACGGTGAAGCAAGCGGCGAGGGCAGTTACATGCATCCGGCTCTGCTTTCCGCAGGCACGTACCGGCTCGGCGGCAGGACGGCGCTGTATACGGAGGCAGGCGACCGCGAGAGCGCCTGCTGGATCGACGATCTGCAGGTGCTGCTCGTCAAGAGCGGAACGCTCACGGGAAGCGACGCGCAGGCGCTGCAGACGTCCTCTTCCGTCAGCGGAACGGGGTCGATGCGCCACGTGACCGGCAGCTTTACGACGCCCCAGGCCATCGCTCATTTCGGCCCCTGCGGCGTGCAGCAAGCCAGCGGATTTTCGGGCCCTGCGAGCCTTTCGGAGACGGGCAGCGGCAACAAGGTCCTGACGGTCAGCATCGACGTGCCGGACGGAAAGGAATGCGTCTACGCGGTGTTCGACGGCCGCGGCAAGGGCGGATCGTACGAGAATTCTTCCGAGGAGATGCGCTACTACGATACGGTCTGGGCGCTGGACGGCGTTACGGCAGGCCTGCAGACGGCGGAAGCGAATTCCGCGCGGCAGCTGCGTGATCTTGGCGGGAACTTCCGGCTCACGATGCGGTCGTTCAGCGATCCGCACGTGCTGAAGGCGTCCTGGAACGCTTCCCGGGGCGGTGAGGCGGCAGCGGAAGGCATCCGGCTGTACCTCTCGCCGGCGGGGAGATCTCCCGCGCTGCACGCGGGGCGTTTCTTCCTCGCGGGCGGACAGATGTATGCGGAAGACCGGACGTTTTCGGGCAGCGGGGCGGTATCGCTGGCGCTTGGCGAAGGCGAGGCGGTGCGCAACCTGCGCATCTACAGCCTGCAGGGGTCAGTCCGCAGCGGTTCGCTGGACGTCTCCTTCCGGCGCGAAGAGGACTTAAGCGGCTGGACTGCGTCGGGCGGCAGGCCCTGCATCGAGCCTGTCCCTGCCGAAAAGGAGGAGCCCGCGCGGATCTACGCCAAGGGCGAGCCCATCGCCTACCGCATTTTTTACGCCGACTGGGAGGGTGACCCGTCCAAGAAACAGCACTGGGTCTATGTCCACGAGCCGGCGAACGACGGGGTTCACCCCCAGGCGGGGAAGGATCTGCCTGCGCCGATCGAACGGTTTTACGTCGACGGCAAGTACACCGTGACTCATTGGCAGGAGGACTCTACCGGCAACGCCGCGTACGACAAGCCTTCGAATCGAGTGTCCATCACGTTTTACATCGACGGGCCCGGCAGCGGGAGCGCCCCCTGGGTGCGCTACATCCGCACGGACCCGGGAACGATAGAGCCGGAGGACCCCTTTGCCATTCAGGTCGCCGTGGATGACCGCGAAAAGGATCCTCTCGACGTAACGGTGGAGCTGTACAGGGACACCGATGCGGAACCGATCGCCATCAAGGCCGTTCGGGATGTGAGGCCGGGCCCCGGCGGCTATCCGCCCATCGACTGGGAGAATCTCGGGCCTGCCGAGCCGGGCACCTACGACGTGATCGTGACCGTCAAAGACGATTCCGGCGTCGGCCGCGATTCCTACCGCTTCAAGGTAAAGGAGAACCGCGCGATCGCGGGCACGGTGTCTCATACGCCCGCCTGGGAAGCGAACCGGCTGGAGTGGAACCGGGTGAAGAAGGGAACGGACGCGGAGCGGCCGCCCCACATGTTCTGGCCCGGGGAGACTCTGGTGCTGAAGGCGGAGGCTGCGGGAGGCCCTTCCCGCGTGGAAGCGCATCTGGTGGAATTTCCGCAGTATAAGGCGGTGCTGACGAAAGGCACCGCAGGCCCGGACGGAAAGACCTCCTTCAGCGGCACGCTGTGGGATGCGTCCATGCTGCAGACCATAGGAACGGCGAGGCCGGTGCCGGCTACCGTGCGGTTCACCGCGGTGTACGCGGACGGCAAGACCCTCACCTGCGACGTGAACGTGATCTTCGACCAGAGCCGCGGCTCGTACTACCAGTTGCACCGCAACTATTAAGCGGGTGGGCGGCTTC
>JAEELK010000129.1 GCA_016282655.1 Bacillota bacterium
AAGGAGAAGGCGGAAGAAAAGCCGCAGGGCTACCGCCTGCCGCCGCTCAACCTGCTGAACAGCAGCAAGAGCAGCAGCAAGGCCGGCGAGAGCGCGGACCTGCAGATCAAGGCCCGCAAGCTGGAGCAGACCATGGAGACCTTCGGCGTCAGCGCCAAGGTCTCGGACGTCATCAAAGGCCCCACCGTCACGCGCTTCGAAGTGCAGCCGGCCCCCGGCGTCAAAGTGAACAGCATCGTGCGCCTCTCGGACGACATCGCCCTCAACATGGAGGCCAAGAGCCTCCGCATGGAAGCGCCCATCCCGGGCAAGGCCGCCGTCGGCATCGAGATCGAGAACGAAAAGACCCAGATGGTCGGCCTGCGCGAGATCCTGGAGAGCAAGCCCTTCCGGGAGGCCAAGTCCAAGCTGACCGTCGCCCTGGGCAGAGACATCGGCGGAAACGCCATCGTCGCGGACCTCGCCACCATGCCGCACCTGCTCATCGCGGGCTCCACCGGCTCCGGCAAGAGCGTCTGCGTGAACGACTTCATCGTGAGCCTGCTCTACCGCGCCAAGCCGGACGAGGTCAAGCTCATCCTGGTGGACCCGAAGGTCGTGGAACTCAGCGATTACAACGGCATCCCACACCTGATGATCCCTGTGGTCAACGAGCCTGCCAAGGCCGCGGCCGCCCTGAACTGGGCCGTCACGGAGATGATGGACCGCTACCGCAAGTTCGCGGAGAGCAACACCAAGACGCTCGCGGACTACAATAAACTGATGGCCGCCTCGGAGGAGACCGCGCAGGAAGTGATGCCGCAGATCGTCATCCTCATCGACGAGCTCGCGGACCTGATGATGACCGCCTCCAAGCAGGTGGAAGACGCCATCTGCCGCATCGCGCAGCTCGCCAGAGCCGCCGGCATGCACCTCGTGGTCGCGACGCAGCGCCCCTCCGTGGACGTCATCACCGGCCTCATCAAGGCCAACATCGCCTCGCGCATCGCCTTCGCCGTCAGCTCGCAGATGGACTCCCGCATCATCCTGGACGAATCCGGCGCGGAAAAGCTGGTGGGCAAGGGCGACATGCTCTTCCGGCCCGCCGGGCAGAAGCCCCTGCGCGTGCAGGGCGCCTTCATCTCCCCGGAGGAGACCCACAAGGTCATCGATTTCTGGAGAGAGCAGGTCGGAGAAGGAGCGAGCTATTCGCAGGAGGTCATGCGCAGCATCGAGCAGGGCAGCACCGCGGGCGACGCGGGCGCGCAGGCGGAGGAGCGCGACGAGCTGCTGGAGGAGGCGATCGAAGTGGTCGTCCAGGCCCAGCAGTGCTCCACCTCCATGCTGCAGCGCCGCTTCCGCGTGGGATATAACCGGGCCGCGCGCCTGGTGGACGCCATGGAAGAGCGCGGCGTGGTCGGGCCGCCGGACGGCAGCCGGCCGCGTCAGGTCCTGATGCGCCCCGAGCAGTGGATGGAACTGAAGATGCAGGGCGGCGCGCCGGAAGCGGACGAGCCCGTGCCGGAGGAGATCTAAAGCTTGAAGGTCTATATCGATACCCTGGGCTGTCCGAAGAACAGCATCGACAGCGAAACGGCCGCCGGGCTGCTCGCGCGGGCGGGCCACGGCATCGCGGAGACGCCCGAGGAGGCGGACGCGATCCTGGTCAACACCTGCGGCTTCATCGGCGACGCCAAGGAAGAATCCATCGACCATATCCTGGAGATGGCGCGGCAGAAGGCGCGCGGCTGCCTGCTGCTCGTCAGCGGCTGCCTGGCGCAGCGCTACGGCGCGGAGCTCGCCGCCGCCATGCCGGAGATCGACGTGCTCCTCGGCGTGAACGACTACGCGCGCCTGCCGGAGATCCTGCGGGAATGCGAAGCGGGACGCCTGCCGGAGCGGCGGCTCTACTGCGGCCGCGAGGCCTCCGTCTATCCGGAGCTCGGGCCCAGAAAGCGCCTCGCGCAGCCCTACAGCGCCTACCTGCGCGTCGCGGAGGGCTGCGACAACGTCTGCACCTACTGTATCATCCCCAAGATCCGCGGCCGCTTCCGCAGCCGCCGGAAGGAGGACATCCTCGCGGAGGCAAAGGAACTGGCGTCGCAGGGCGTAAAAGAGCTCATCCTGGTGGCGCAGGACGTCAGCGCCTACGGCATCGACCTCTACGGAAAATACGCCCTGGCGGAGCTTTTGCCCGCCTTGGGGCAGATCGAGGGCATCCGCTGGATCCGCCTCATGTACTGCTACGAGGACCGCATCACGGACGAGCTCATCGCCGCCATGGCGGCCGAGCCGAAGGTCTGCCGCTACATCGATATCCCCATCCAACACGCGGACGACGGCATCCTGAAAGCGATGAACCGCCGCTCCACCCGCGCTTCCATAGAAGACACGCTGGCCCGCCTGCGCGCGGCCATGCCGGAGATCCGCATCCGCACCACGCTCATCACGGGCTTTCCCGGGGAGCGGCAGGCGCAGTTCCGCGCGCTCTACGACTTCGTGGAGAAGAGCCGCTTCCAGCGCCTCGGGATCTTCGCGTATTCCCGCGAGGAGGGCACGGCGGCGGCGGAGATGCCGGGGCAGGTGCGCCGGGACGTCAAAGAACGCCGCCGGGAGAAGATCATGCAGCTGCAGCAGCGCATCTCGCTGGAATACAATCAGGCCCTGGTCGGCAGAACGCTGGAGGTGCTCGTGGAGGGCATCGATGAAGAGGGATGCTACCTCGGCCGCACGGAATACGACGCCCCGGAGATCGACTGCGGCGTGGTCTTCCGCAGCGACAGGGCCCTGCACCCGGGCGACTTCGTGCCGGTGCGCATCACGGACGCTTACGATTACGATCTGGTAGGAGAGATCAGCCATGAATCTGCCGAATAAACTTACGATGCTCCGCATCCTGCTCGTGCCGGTCTTCATCGTGCTCTTTCTGTGGGGGCACGATGTCTGGGCGGCCGTCGTCTTCATCGCGGCCTCGCTCACGGACATGCTGGACGGCAAGATCGCCAGAAAATACAATCTTATCAGCAACTTCGGGAAGATCATGGACCCGCTCGCGGACAAGATCCTCGTGGTCTCCGCCCTGGTCTGCATGGTGGAGCTGGACTGGATCCCCGGCTGGATGCTGATCGTCATCCTCGCGCGCGAGTTCATGGTCATGGGCATGCGCACCGTGGCGGCCGGCGCCGGGATCATCATCGCGGCGGGCATGAGCGGCAAGATCAAGACCGTGCTGCAGATGCTGGCGGTCATCTTCCTGCTCCTGCACGACTGGCCGATCTCGCTCTTCTGCGGGCTGCCGCTGGGCATGATCCTGCTCTGGGCGGCGGTCGTGATGACGGTCTATTCCGGCTGTGAGTACATCTGGCAGAACCGCGCGGTGTTCAAAGGATAGGGTGTTTGTGAGAATGCCGGGAAGGCGGTATGTCTTTGCCCGGGACGCTCGCGCTAACGCCGAAACGCAGCGGTACTAAGCTCTGTCTTCGCCTGCGGCTTGCCAATCGCTAAGAACCGGCGTTCCGGAGTTCCCTTGCAAAGACATACCGCCTCCCCGGCACCCTCCCGAGCGCCTTCGAACCGCGGCAATGCGTTTTCCATATTTTTACAAATATTGGTTGACAGGCGCTTTGAAACATGAAAGAATGTTTTGGGAAAAAGCGCTTGACGCCGCCGCATTCGGGGAGTATCATCAGAACAGAACAAATGTTCGCCATGCCCACGCGCCGGAAAACGGCCGGGCAAAGCAGGTAATTTCAACGACAGAACGCGGCCGGCGGAGCGTGTCGGCAAGAGGAATCAGCGCAGAAAGGAATCGACGTGGACAAGAATCTGAGTGAAAAAGACAGGGCCTTAGCGGAGGCCATGCTGCAGATCCAGAAGCAGTTCG
>JAEELK010000130.1 GCA_016282655.1 Bacillota bacterium
TCAGGCGGCCTCCCTGCGGCACGGCGGCCAGCACGGCGGCGATGAGCCCGCAGCTGCTGCCGTTGACCAGCAGATAAGAGGCCCGCGCGCCGTAGAGCGCCGCGTAGCGCTCCTGCAGCCCGCGGAGCACGCCCTCCGGCCGGTGCAGGTTGTCCGCGCCGGGCAGCTCCGTGACGTCCCAGTCCGCCGCGCGGCGCAGCAGGTCGCCGAAGCCGTTCTCCTCAAAGATCCGGGGCCCTTTGTGTCCGGGCATATGAAAGGAGACAGGGGCCCTGTCTCCGTGTTCGCGCAGATATTCGATGAGCGTTGCGTTCTGTTTTTCCATGAGATCCTTTTTGCTGCGCGCGTCTGTTCTCGCTGCGGCCTGCCGGCGCGGAGCGAAGGGAGGGCGCGCTATTCTTTCGTTCCGCAGCAGAGGAACATGCTGTAATCGAAGGGGCCGTCACCGCTGTCCCATTGGCCTTCATAAGCGGTGGAGACGGAAACGTCCGTGAAACCGCAGGAAGCCAGCGTTTCGCAGAGCGGCGTCCGGGCGAAGCCGTTGTGGCCGTCCCAGTTCGGGATGCTCTTATGGAAGCGTCCGCCCTCCTCGTCCAGGTCCATGATGAGCAGCCGCCCGCCGCGCTTCAGCAGCCCGGCTTCCAGGAGGATCTCCGTGCGGATGTCCTTAACGTGATGGAAGAGCAGGGTGCTGTAGACAGCGTCGAAACGTTCCCGGTATTCCGGCCGCGCCGCCGCGTCCGCAGGCAGGAGCTCCACGTTCTCCGCGCCGTAGGCGCTTTTCTTTTCCAGGAAGATGCGGCGCATCTCCTCCGAAGGATCCAGCGCGCAGATCTTGCGGAAGGCCTCGTGGAGATAGTAGGTGGTGAGGCCGGTGCCGCAGCCGTTGTCCAGGATCTCCAGCGCAGCGTGATCCGGCAGGGCGGCCTTCACCGCCTCCGCCAGCTTTTTGGCGCGCTCCCGCTTGACGTCGTTGTCCCACTGGGCCGCCATTCGATCGAAATCTACCATTCTGTTCTCTTGGCTCCTTTCCGGAATAGGTTCCCCGCGCGGCTGCGGGGAGGGCTTATAAGATCAGGAAGATCCAGTAGCAGAGGATCACGCCGAGGGGGGTCAGCAGCGCGGTGACTTTGTTTTTCCAGCGCAGCAGCAGCAGGCTGAGCACGGTGGCGACGGTGCCCAGGACGAGCAGGAGCACGGTCTTGCGGTCCGAGAAGAGATAGACGCCGCCGCCGAGGTAGGCCACGTCCGCCAGCGCGAGGATGATGAAGTTGAAGAGATTGCTGCCGATGATGTTGCCGATGGCCACGTTGTAGTTGCGCAGCCGGAAGAGCGCGAAGGTGGAGGCGAGCTCCGGCAGGGAGGTCGCGACGCCCAGGAAGATGGCGCCGGCCAGGCTGCTGCTCAGATCCAGGATCTCCGCGATGTCGTCCGTGAGATAGGTGAGAAAGACGCTGAGCCCGATGAGGCAGAGCGCGACGCAGAGGAAGCGGACGATGATCTGCCGGAGGCTGAGATCGCTGCATTCCGTCGTGGGGGCTTCGCTCTCGCTGTCGCCGCCCATGGCGCGCACACCCAGCACGTAGAGCACGAGGATGAGCGGCGTGCAGAGGTCGATGCTGCCCAGCGTGACGTGAAAGATCCCGAAGCAGTTCAAGAGCAGGACCGCAAAGATGAGCAGCGTAAAGATGCCGACCTTGCAGTGGCTGCGTGCGATGCGCGCCTCGCTCTGGAAGGTGCCGCGGAAGAGCAGCACGCAGCAGGCCAGGATGAGCAGGTTGAAGAGGTTGCTGCCGAGGATGTTGCCCATGCAGAGCCCGGGCTCCCGCAGGAGGATCGTGGCGGAAAGGCTGGTGAAGAGCTCCGGCAGCGAAGTGACCGCGGAGAGCAGCACGCCGCCGAGGAAGGCGCCGGAAAGGCCGGTCTTGCTGTCCAGCAGATCCACGTATTTGGCGGCCTGGTTGGCCAGGGCGACCACCGCGCCCGCCACGCAGAGATAGATCAGAAAGACCGCGATGTTGCTGGTGAAAAACATGAAAGCTCCTTCTTGTTATTTCTGCGTGCTGCGGATGCGCGGCTCCGGCGTGGCGTTGTAGACGCGGGATCCGGGCGGCACGGAGCTCAGCAGCCAGACGTTGCCGCCGATGACGGAGCCGGCGCCCACGGTGGTGTCGCCGCCGAGGATGGTCGCGCCGGCATAGATGATGACGTCGTCCTCGATGTTGGGGTGCCGCTTGACGCCCTTGACCGGGTTGCCGTTCTCGTCCAGCTCAAAGCTCCTGGCGCCCAATGTGACGCCCTGGTAGAGCTTGACGTTCCGGCCGATGACGCAGGTCTCGCCGATGACCACGCCGGTGCCGTGGTCGATGAAGAAATGATCGCCGATGGACGCGCCGGGATGGATGTCGATGCCCGTGATCTGATGCGCGTACTCGCTCATGATGCGCGGGATGATGGGCACCTGCTGCTGCCAGAGGAAGTGCGCGATGCGGTGCACGCTGATCGCCTCGATGGACGGATAGGAAAGGAGGATCTCCTCCATGTGCAGGGCGGCCGGATCGCCTTCGTAGGCCGCCCGGAGATCCGTCGACAGGACGCGGCGGATCTCCGGCAGGGCCTCCATGAGCTTCAGCGTGATCTCCTCCGCCTTTTCGCGGCAGTGATCGCAGCCGCTGCGCTCCTCAAGGGTGCAGGCGTTGTGGAAGACGTCCTGCAGGATGCCGCAGAGGGAGACCGAGGCGTGGTTCAGACGGTCCGCGACCATGTTGTTCAGGTATTCCGGATCCTCCGGATGATTCTCGTAGATGCTGGGAAAAAGGGCTGCCTTCAGATCGTCCAGCAGGGAGACGACGCGGCTCCGCATGCCGAAGCCGGCCAGGCTGTTGTCCAGGACGTCGCTCTGATTGATGGCCACCAGACGGTCCGCGACCTCGTGGGAGGAACCGCGCAGCCAATGATACAATGCCATGGGACTGCTCCTTTCAATGAACTGCTTTGCGCAGA
>JAEELK010000131.1 GCA_016282655.1 Bacillota bacterium
GCGAAGGCGGCCGCACCGTAGGCGCCGGCGTCGTATCCAGCATCATCGAGTAAGCGGACGATACACGCATACAGAAGGAGCTTCCCGCAAGGGAAGCTCCTTTTTCGTTCGGCGTTCGAAAGCGCGCGGGGGCGGGGATGGCTTTGCAGGGACGCTCGCGCTAACGCTGGGACGCAGCGGTACTAAGCTCTGCCTTCGCCTGCGGCTCGTCAATCGCTAAGTGCCGGCGTCCCAGAGTTCCCTTGCAAAGCCATCCCCGCCCCCCGCGCCGCAGCGCAGAGGGATACCGAGCGGCAGGACCCGGCCAAGACCATCTTCCGAAAAATAGCCTTGACAGGGGGTATCCTTTGCAGTATTATTATCAAGCGACTTTAGGCCTACCGAAAGGAGGCCTAGTTAAAATGCCGCCGATTGCAATGAAAGGAAGGAACACCAAATGAGAGTAAAAGTCACCCTGGCGTGCTCCGAGTGCAAGCAGCGCAATTACAACAGCATGAAGAACAAGAAGAACGATCCCGATCGTATCGAAATGCAAAAGTATTGCAAATTCTGCAAGAAGCACACCCTGCACAGAGAAACCAAATAACTTGTAGTAGTAGAGGAGTCTGTTATGGCTACGCAGAAAGATACGCAGCTCAGCGCCAAGGAGCAGAGAGCGAAAAAGCTCGCCGGGCGCAAGGCGGTCAGAGAGCAGAAAAAGGGCAAGGGCGGCCTGAAGGAATACTTCAAGGGCGTTCGCGTCGAGATGAAGAAGGTCATCTGGCCCACCCGCAAGGAGACCGTCTCCTATACCGTGGTGGTCCTCGTGGTCTGCCTTTTCTTCGCCCTGCTGTTCTGGGGCTTCGATTCCGGCTTCCTGGCACTGCTGAAGGCAGTCCTGAACATCACGCTTTAGTCTGAGGGAGAATCCATGGAAGAGATCCGGGAAGTGGAGGCTGCGGCCGTTCCTTTGGAAGAGACCGAGGCGTGGAAGAACGCCAAATGGTATGTCGTGCATACCTATTCCGGTCATGAGAACAAAGTAAAGGCCAACATCGAAAAGCTCGTAGAGAGCCAGGGCATGCAAGACCTGGTCCTCAGCGTTGTCGTGCCCACGGAGGACCGCATCGAGATCAAGGACGGCCAGAGAAAGATCAAGACCAGAAAGATCTTCCCCGGCTACGTCATCGTCAAGATGACGGTCACGAACGAATCCTGGTACCTGGTCCGCAACACCCAGGGCGTCACCGGCTTCGTCGGACACGGCTCCGATCCCATCCCCCTCACGGACGAGGAAGTCCGCCGCATGGGCATCGAGAAGATCCACATCGATCTGAACATCGAGGTGGGCGACAGCGTCAAGGTGATCAACGGGCCCTTTGAGAGCTTCATGGGCGTAGTCGAAGAGGTCAACTACGACAAGCAGACCATCAAGGTCCGCATCTCCATGTTCGGCAGGGACACCCCTGTGGAGCTGGAGTTCGACCAGGTGGACAAGCTTTAATATAGAATCGCGCAGACAGGCGCAGAAAGGAGAACAGCAGCATGGCGAAAAAAGTAGACGGCCTGATCAAGCTGCAGATCCCCGCGGGCAATGCCACTCCGGCGCCCCCGGTCGGTCCCGCCCTTGGTCAGAAAGGCGTCAACATCATGGACTTCTGCAAGCAGTTCAACGCCAGGACAGCGGATCAGCAGGGAATGATCATCCCGGTAGTCATCACAGTCTATTCGGACCGTTCCTTCACCTTCATCTGCAAGACGCCCCCCGCGGCGGTGCTCCTGAAGAAGGCCGCGAATCTGGAACACGCTTCCGGAGAGCCCAACAAAAAGAAAGTGGCGACCCTCAGCCTCGAGCAGGTCAGAGAGATCGCCCAGCTCAAGATGCCTGACCTGAATGCCGCCGATCTGGACGCTGCCACCGAGATGGTAAAAGGCACCGCCAGAAGCATGGGCATCATCGTACAGGACTGATCAGTGGGAGGCCGTAGACCGGCCGTCAGCACCACAAGGAGGTAAACAACATGCCGAAAAGAGGCAAGAAGTATCAAGATGCAGCCAAGCTGGTAGATCGTCAGAATCTCTACGACACCAACGAGGCCATGGACCTGATCTGCAAGACCGCAACGGCCAAGTTCGACGAGACCATCGAAGTCCACATCAAGCTGGGCGTAGACGGCCGCCACGCCGACCAGCAGGTCAGAGGCGCCATCGTCCTGCCCCATGGCACCGGCAAGACCAAGAAGGTCCTTGTCTTCGCCAAGGGCGAGAAGGCTCATGAAGCCGAAGCCGCCGGCGCGGACTACGTCGGCGCGGAAGAGATGGCCCAGAAGATCCAGCAGGAGAACTGGTTCGATTTTGACGTCGTGGTCGCCACCCCGGATATGATGGGCGTCGTCGGCCGCATCGGTAAGATCCTCGGCCCCAAGGGACTCATGCCGAACCCCAAGTCCGGCACCGTCACCATGGACCTGACCAAGGCTCTGCAGGAGATCAAAGCCGGTAAAGTGGAATACCGTCTTGACAAGACCAACCTCATCCACACCCCCATCGGGAAAGCGTCCTTCGGCGCCGAAAAGCTGGCCGACAACTTCAATGCCCTCATCGAGGCCATTCTGAAGGCCAAGCCCGCCGTTGCCAAGGGCCAGTATCTCAAGACCGTCACCGTGGCGAGCACCATGGGCCCCGGCATCAAGATCAATCCCGTCAAGCTGACCCTCTAATCCGGGTCCGCAGACCGTAAGAAGAGCGATCATCTTCGGCAAATGAATATGGAAAGCAAACTGTAGACAGCAGGCGCCGCAAGGCTTAATCTCCTGCCGAGGTTCTGGATAAGAATTGGCCTCTTTTGTCTGCAGAGATGAAAGAGGCTTTTCTACGGTTTCCGGCGGAGGAAGCTCCGCCACCATCGCGCCCCGGCCAGGCCGGCGGCAGAAAGGAGAAAAACAGCAATGCCCTCCAAAGAACATTTAGAGGTAAAGCAGCAGATCGTCGCCGAGATCAAAGAGAAGTTTGAGAAGGCCCAGTCCGCTGTGGTCATCGATTACAAAGGCATCACCGTCGCGGAAGCCGACGCCATGAGAAAGAAGCTCCGCGAGGCAGGCGTTGATTACAACGTCTACAAGAACACCCTGGTCAGCAAGGCCATCGCCGGCACCGGCTACGAGGGGCTGAACGGCATCCTCTCCGGTCCCAGCGCCTTCGCCTTCGGCTACGAAGACGCAGTCGCTCCCGCCAGAGTGCTGAACGGCGTCATCAAAGATTTCAAAAAGATGGAGTTCAAGGGCGGTTATGTAGAAGGCACCTACTACGACGCCGCAGGCATCCAGAGCATCGCGCTGCTCCCCGGCAGGGAAGAGCTCATCGCGAAGTTCCTCGGAAGCATCCAGTCCCCCGTCTCCAAGCTGGTCCGGACCTTCCAGGCCATCGCGGACGCCAAGGAGCAGGAGGCGTAAACAGACGCCCCCGTCCCGCGCGATCATCGTTTCGTAAGAGAAATAATATAGAAAGGAATCAAGAAAATGGATTATAATCAGATCATCGAAGCCATCAAAGGCATGACCATTTTAGAGCTGAACGAGCTCGTAAAAGCCTGTGAAGAAGAGTTCGGCGTATCCGCCGCTGCCCCCGTCGCCGTGGTCGGCGCCGCTGCCGGTGCTGCCGAAGCCGCCGAAGAGAAGACCGAGTTCAACGTCGTCCTGGCTGAGGTCGGCGCTGAGAAGATCAAGGTCATCAAGGCCGTCCGCGAGCTGACCGGCCTGGGCCTGAA
>JAEELK010000132.1 GCA_016282655.1 Bacillota bacterium
GCCGGCGCTCCCGCCCCTGTCGCTGCTCCCGCTCCCGTAGCCGCCGCTCCGGCTCCCGTTGCCGCTCCGGCTCCCGCCGCTGCTCCCGCCGCCGCTGCCGCCCCTGTCGCCGCCGGTGATTCCACCATTACCGCCCCGATGAACGGCACCATCGCCAAGATCAACTGCAAGGTCGGCGATTCCGTCACTCCCAACGACGCCGTCATCATCCTCGAAGCCATGAAGATGGAGAACGAGATCTTCCCCGCCGGCGCCGGCACCGTTAAGGAAGTCCGCGTCACCGTCGGCGCCGCTGTCCAGCCCGGCGATGTCCTGGTCGTCCTCGGCTGATCCGTTTTCCACCAATAAAAGAAATTCGAGGTAAAGAAAAGACATGACTTTTTTCGGAAAAATGGTGCAAGTGCTCGGCATCTTCGCCAGCACTTCCGGATTTGCGAACATCACCTGGCAGCAGTGCCTGATGCTTGTCATCTCCTTCGTTCTGCTGTACCTGGCGATCGTTAAGCAATTCGAACCCCTGCTGCTCCTTCCCATCGCGTTCGGTATGTTCCTTGCCAACTTCCCTCTGGGCGGCATCAACGATCTGCCCAGCGACACCCTGACGATCATTCCTCAGTCAGCATTGCAGTTCGCATTCGAAAAGATGCCGACACTGAAACAGTTCGCCGGCACCGCGATGCCTTCCCTGCCGCTGACGAAGGAACTGACCAGCGATCAGCTTCTGAACCTGGTCAACTTCTTCAACCTGTACAACCCCGACCCCGCTGCTCAGGCCCCCTATATGCAGGCTGAGGCTCACCTCGTGCAGCACATGACCGCCAACGGCGAGATCCAGCTGTTCGTCAGCCACACCAACTACGGCGGCCTGCTCTACTACCTGCGCCGCGGCGTCAAGCTCGGCATCTACCCGCCTCTGATCTTCATGGGCGTGGGCGCCATGACGGACTTCGGCCCGCTGATGGCCAACCCCACCTCCATCCTGCTGGGCGGCGCTGCCCAGATCGGTATCTTCGGCGCTTACCTGGGCGCTATCGCTTCCGGCCTGTTCGCTCCGAATGAAGCCGCTTCCATCGGCATCATCGGCGGCGCCGACGGCCCCACGGCCCTCTACGTCACCGCGAAGCTCGCCGAGCACCTCCTTGGCCCGATCGCCGTTGCCGCTTACTCCTACATGGCCCTCGTGCCGGTCATCCAGCCTCCGATCATGAAGCTGCTGACCACCAAGGAAGAGCGCAAGATCAAGATGGTCCAGCTGCGTCCCGTGTCCAAGACCGAGAAGATCATCTTCCCGATCATGGTCACCACCCTCGTCGGCCTGATCCTGCCCTCCACCGTTCCGCTGCTGGGCATGCTGATGCTGGGCAACCTGATGAAGGAAGCCGGCGTCGTGGACCGTATCTGCAAGACCGCTCAGAACGAACTGATGAACATCGTCACCATCTTCCTGGGCCTGTCCGTCGGTTCCACCGCTACGGCTGAAGTCTTCCTCACCAAGAAGACCATCGGCATCATGATCCTCGGCGTCTGCGCCTTCGCGGGCGGCACCGCCGGCGGCGTCCTGCTTGCCAAGCTCATGAACCTGTTCCGTCCGAAGGACAACAAGCTCAACCCGCTGATCGGTTCCGCCGGCGTTTCCGCCGTGCCGATGGCGGCCCGTGTCTCCCAGGTCGTCGGCCAGAAGGAGAACCCCTCCAACTTCCTGCTCATGCACGCCATGGGCCCGAACGTCGCCGGTGTTATCGGCTCTGCCATCGCCGCCGGTATGCTGCTGGCTTACGTTCCCACCATCATGAAGTGATCCTTTACGCCGGGTCCCCGGGATCCGGCATCCGGGCGGCGGCCCGCCGGGCCGCCGCCCCCCTACCCCGTTATTTCGCCCTATCAGGTGGGATAACCCGGGCAATCTCCTTTGCCCCGAACTCCGCCCCGCCGCGGGCGAATATAACAATCCTCAGCACTTACTTAGTATGAAAGGAAGCTGAACATGGACGAAATGAAACTCCCCGCCGTTTCCTTCGACGAATTCGAGCCCACGACCTACGAACAGTGGAAGGCCGAGGCCGAATCCGCTCTGAAGGGAGCCGATTTCAACAAGAAGCTGTTTACGAAGACCTATGAGGGGATCACCCTGCATCCCATCTACATCCAGAAGGACGTGGATGCGATCAACGCGGTCTCTTCCTTCCCCGGCAGCAAGGATTACCTCCGCGGTACCGACGCCGCCGGCTATATCGCCAAGCCCTGGGACATCGCCCAGTGCGTGAAGGAGTCCGATCCCAAGGAAGCCAACAAGAAGATCCGCCACGAGCTGGAAAAGGGCGCCACCGCCGTGAACGTCGAGATCGGCGAGAACGGCGTGAAGCTGGGCTGCGCCAACTGCGTCAAGAGCCTCTTCGAGGGCATCGACCTGACCAAGACCCCCCTTCAGCTGGACTGCGGCGTCTCCGCCCTGCCCGTTCTCAAGCTCATGGCCGAAGCCGGCGTGGACCTCAAGGCCCTCAAGGGCTGCGTGGGCGGCGACGTCTACGGCACCCTGCTGGCGGACGGCCAGCTCTCCGCTCCCATCGCCAAGCTCTTTGACGACATGGCCGAGGCCGTGAAGATGGGCGCTGGCGTGCGCACCGTCTACATCAACGGCAACGTCTATGCCAACGGCGGCGCCAACGCCGTCCAGGAAGTCGCTTACTGCATGTCCACCGCCGCCGCCTACATCACCGCTCTCATGGAGCGCGGCGTGGACGTGAACACCGCTTCCGCTTCCATCCGCTTCGGTTTCTCCCTGGGCTCCAACTTCTTCATGGAGATCGCGAAGCTCCGCGCTGCCAGAATGGTCTACGCTCAGATGATCCAGGCCTTCGGCGGCAATGAGGAGGCTCAGAAGATCAACGTCTTCGCCCGCACCTCCTCTTTCACCATGACCATCTTTGATCCCTACGTCAACATCCTGCGCACCACCACCGAGACCTTCTCCGGCGTCGTGGGCGGCGTGAACGCCATGGAAGTCGCTCCTCTGGACGAGCCCTACGGCTATCCCGACGAGCAGACCACCCGTATCGCCCGCAACATCCAGGTCATGCTGCAGGAGGAGTTCAACCTTCTCCGCCCGGTGGATCCGGCCGGCGGTTCCTGGTACGTGGAGACCCTCACCGCCGAACTGGCCAACCTGATCTGGAAGAAGTTCCAGGAAGTGGAAGGCAAGGGCGGCATCGAGAAGGTCATCATGGACGGCAGCGTCCAGGCGGACGTGGCCGCTACCCTGGAGCAGCGCTTCGCCAACCTGGACAACCGCTCCGACAGCGCCGTGGGCAACAACATGTACCCTAACGTGCTGGAGCAGAAGCTTGAGCGCGTTCCCTTCCCGGCCCGCGTCGTTTCCGGCGAGGCCGTCGTGAAGGCCGAGAAGATCGCTCCCCATCGCTGGACCGAGCGTTTCGAGGCTCTGCGCGACCGCACCCTGGCCTATGAGAAGCGCACCGGCAAGACCTTCGACGTGTTCCTGGCCAACATGGGCCCCATCCCGCAGCATAAGGCAAGAGCGGACTTCGCCTCCGGCTTCATGGAGGTCGCCCACTTCAACATGCTGCGCAACAACGGCTTCGAGACCGTTGAGGAGTGCGCCAAGGCCGCTGTGGAGTCCGGCGCCGACGTGGCCGTGATCTGCTCCACCGACGCCACCTATCCCGAGATCGTTCCCGCTATGACCAAGCTCATCAAGGCTGCCAAGCCCGACATGACCGTCATGGTCGCCGGCGCTCCCGCCAAGGATCAGCTGCAGAACTATCTCGATGCCGGCGTTGACGACTTTGTCCACGTCAGGGCCAACTGCTACGAGATCCTGACCAAGATTCAGGATGCAAGGGGGATCAACTGATGAATATGAAACCTGATTTTACGAAAGTCGCCTTCCAGGATAAGAAGGCTGACAAGGCCGCCGAGAGAGCTGCCTGGCAGGCCCAGATCGAGAAGGAGACCGGCAAGCCTCTTTCCGAGCTTCTGGACCGCACCATGGAGCAGATCGACGTCGGTCCTCTCTACACCGCCGAGAACTACGAAGGCATGACCCACCTGGGCGCCATGGCCGGTATCCCCCCCTTCCTCCGGGGTCCCTACTCCACCATGTACGTCAACAAGCCCTGGACCGTGCGTCAGTACGCCGGTTTCTCCACCGCTGAGGAGTCCAACGCCTTCTATCGCCGCAACCTGGCCGCCGGCCAGAAGGGTCTGTCCATCGCCTTCGACCTGGCTACCCACCGCGGCTACGACGCCGATCATCCCCGCGTCGTCGGCGACGTCGGCAAGGCCGGCGTGTCCGTCTGCTCGATCCTCGATATGGAGATCCTCTTCTCCGGCATCCCGCTGGACCAGATGTCCGTCTCCATGACCATGAACGGCGCCGTTCTGCCCATCCTGGCCTTCTACATCGTGGCCGCCGAGGAGCAGGGCGTGGACAAGAAGGTCCTCGCCGGCACCATCCAGAACGACATCCTCAAGGAGTTCATGGTCCGCAACACCTACATCTATCCGCC
>JAEELK010000133.1 GCA_016282655.1 Bacillota bacterium
CCCGTCTATACCCGCTTCCCGCCGGAGCCCAACGGCTATCTGCACATCGGACACGCCAAGTCCATCTGCCTGAATTTCGGCACCGCGCAGAAATACGGCGGCCGCTGCAATCTGCGCTACGACGACACCAATCCCGTAAAAGAAGACACCGAGTACGTGGGCTCCATCGAAGAGGACGTCCGCTGGCTCGGCTTTTCCTGGGACGAGCTGCACTTCGCCTCCGACTATTTCGACACCATGTATGAATGCGCCGTAAAGCTGATCCAAAAAGGCAGCGCCTACGTCTGCGACTGGAGCGCGGCGGAGATCAGCCAGAACCGCGGCACGCTGACCGCGCCCGGCAAGGAGAGCCCCTGGCGGGACCGCAGCGTGGAGGAGAACCTGCGCCTTTTCGAGGAGATGAAGGCCGGAAAGTACGCTGACGGCGAGAAGGTCCTGCGTGCGAAGATCGACATGAGCTCGCCCAACCTGAACATGCGCGACCCTGTCATCTACCGCATCGCGCATGCCTCCCATCACAACACCGGCGACAAGTGGTGCATCTACCCCATGTACGACTACGCGCATCCCATCGAGGACGCCATCGAGGGGATCACGCATTCCATCTGCACGCTGGAGTTCGAGGACCACAGACCGCTCTACGACTGGGTGCTCCGCGAGCTCGAGTGGCCCCAGCCGCCGCAGCAGATCGAGTTCGCGCGCCTCAACATCAGCGACACCGTCATGAGCAAGCGCTATCTGAAGGCGCTCGTGGACAACGGTCAGGTGGAGGGCTGGGACGACCCCCGCATGCCCACCATCGCCGGCATCCGCCGCAGAGGCTACACGCCGGAGGCCATCCGCGACTTCTGCGAGCGCATCGGCGTGGCCAAGGCCAACAGCGTCGTGGACGTCTCTCTGCTGGAGCACTGCGTCCGCGAGGATCTGAAGACCCGGGTGGAGAGCCGCATGGTCATCCTCGACCCCATCAAGGTCACCATCACCAACTACCCGGAGGGGCAGCGCGAGGAGATGGAGATCGAGAACAGCAAGGAATGCCCGGAGATGGGCAGCCGCATGGTCCCCTTCTCCCGGACGCTCTACGTGGAGCGCGAAGACTTCATGGAAGTGCCGGAAAAGAAGTATTTCCGCCTCTTCCCCGGCAACGAGGTCCGCTTCAAGGGCGCGTATTTCATCACCTGCAACGAAGTGATCAAGGACGCAGACGGCAAGGTCACGGAGCTGCTCTGCAGCTACGACCCCGCCACCCGCAGCGGCAGCGGCTTCGAGGGCCGCAAGGTGAAGGGCACCATCCACTGGGTGGACGCGGAGAGTGCCGTGCCCCTCACCGTCCGCATCTACAACTCCCACATGGAGGCGGACGAGGAAGGGAAGTACCACATGCCCGCCGACTCCCTGCGCACGCTGACCGCCTACGGCGAGCCCTCCCTGAAGGACGCGAAGCCCGGAGAACGCTTCCAGTTCTTCCGCCAGGGCTACTACATCGCTGACACGAAGCTCTGCACGGACGAAGAAAAGGTCTTCAACCAGATCGTGGACCTGAAGAGCTCCTGGAAGAAATAAGCATGGAAGCGCGCACTCTGCTCCTGACCATCGCCTATGACGGCAGCGGCTTTGCCGGCTGGCAGCGCCAGCCCGGGCGGCGCACGGTGCAGGGCGAGCTGGAGGACGTCCTCTCCCGGCTCTGCCGGACAGAGGTCCGCCTCTCCGGCTGCAGCCGGACCGACGCAGGCGTGCACGCGCTGGACCAGAAGGCCGTCTTTTCCGGCGTCTTCGGCATCCCCACGGAACGGCTGCCGCAGGCGGCCAACCGTCTGCTGAACCGGGCGGGGCCAAAGCACTGCCCCGACCTCCGCATCCTGGCGGCCGAGGAAGTGGAGGAAGGCTTTCAGCCGCGCTTCCGCGCGGCCGGCAAGCAATACGTTTACCGCATCCGCTGCGCGAAAGAGCCGGATCTCTTCCGGCGGCTCAGCTGCTATCAGCTCCCGGAAGCCCTGGACGCGGCGGAGATGCGCCGCGCCGCGGCGCTTTTGGAGGGTGAGCACGACTTCCGCAGCTTCATGGCCGCCGGCGGGAGCCCGCAGGAAAGCACGGTCCGCACGCTCTTCCGCGTTCGGGTGGAGGAAGGGCGCGCGCCGGACGGCGCGCAGGAGCTGCAGCTCTCCTTCTTCGGCAACGGCTTTCTATATAATATGGTAAGGATCCTCAGCGGAACGCTGGTGGAGGCGGGGCAGGGCAAACGCCCCGCGGACAGCATCCCGGCGATCCTCGCGGCCGGGGCCCGCAGCGCGGCCGGACACACCGCCCCGCCCGAAGGCCTTACGCTGGCCCGCATCTATTTCGACCGAGACGAGCTGCTCCGCGACGCGCAGAGCGGCCCGCAGCAATAAGCAGCAAAGGAGCATCGCATGAGCGAGCAGACTCAGAACGATATGCCGCAGCGCCCGGACTGGGACCATTACTTCATGGAGATGGCCCAGGTGGTGCGCAAGCGTTCCACCTGCCTGCGCCGCAGCGTGGGCGCCGTCATCGTCAAGGACAGGCGCATCATGACCACCGGCTACAACGGCGTGCCCAACAAGATCCATCACTGCGCGGACGAAGGCTGCCTCCGCAGCCGTCTGGGCGTGCCCTCCGGCCAGCGCCACGAGCTCTGCCGCGGCCTGCACGCGGAGCAGAACGCCATCATCCAGGCCGCCTATCTCGGCCAGAGCATCGCAGGCTCCACCCTCTACTGCACCAACCAGCCCTGCGCCATCTGCGCGAAGATGATCATCAACGCCGGCATCCGGCGCGTGGTGATCGCCGAGGGCTATCCGGACGAAATGGCCCAGCAGATGCTCGCCGAGGCTGGCATCCCGCTAGAGATCCTGGAATGACCCGACAAGAAAGACTATGATCACACCCTGCCTCATCGTATTCGGCACCGCCCTCATCATCGGCCTGCTGCTGACGCCCCTGGCCATCCGCCTGGCGCCCGTCCTGGGCGCCATGGACGTGCCCCGGGACGCGCGCCGCATGCACGACAAGCCCATGCCCCGCATGGGCGGCTTTGCCATTTTCTTCGCCTCCGTCCTCACCATCCTGCTCTGGCTGCCGCTGCAGAACAACGAGCTGCAGCCGGGCATGCTGCCGGACCACCGCATGCTGGGGATCCTGCTCGGCGGGACGATCATGGCGCTCATCGGGCTCGTGGATGACATCCGCGGCCTGCCGGCCAAGGTGAAGCTGCTCGGGCAGATCGTCTGCGCCACCATCGTCTTCGCCTTTTCCGTGCGCTTTTCCTTCATCTCCATCCCCTTCACCGGGGGGACCACGGAGGATTTCCCCTTCTGGTTCAGCTACGTTCTGACCGTCCTCTGGATCGTCGGCATCAGCAACACGATCAACCTGATCGACGGGCTGGACGGCCTCGCCGGCGGCATCTCCGCCATCTCCGCCACGTCCATCGCCTACATCGCCTACATCCACGGCAACTACGACGTCTGCATGGCGCTGCTCGCCGTGGCCGGCGGCTGCTGCGGCTTCCTGCCGTTCAACTTCCACCCCGCGCGGATCTTCATGGGAGACGGCGGCTCGCTCTTTCTGGGCTTCATGCTGGCCTCCGTATCGCTGCTGAGCCTCACCAAGAGCGCCACCTTCATGGTGATGCTCGTGCCGGTCTTCGTGCTGGCGCTGCCCATCTTCGACACCACCTTCGCGATCCTGCGCCGCATGGCGAACCACCGCCCCATCATGGAAGCGGACCGCGGGCATCTGCACCACCGCCTCATGGCCGCCGGCCTGGGACAGCGGCGCACGGTGGTCACCATGTACGCCATCAGCGGCGTCATGAGCGTGGCGGCCATCCTCGTCAGCCGGCGTCTCTACATCGAATCCCTGCTGCTGCTGGCAACGGCGGCGGCCCTCATCTACGTTTTCCTGACGGACCCGCACTGGAAGGCCTCCCAGGCGGCGCGCGCCGCCGCGGAGCAGCCGCAGGAGCAGGAGCAGCGAAAGGAGTAAGCCATGAAAGTGCTCAGCGTCTTCGGCACCCGTCCCGAAGCCATCAAGATGGCGCCCGTCGTGCGGGCGCTGCAGGAGGCGGAAGACTTCGAATCCGTCCTCTGCGTCACAGCCCAGCACCGGCAGATGCTGGACCAGGTCCTCGCGCTCTTCCGGCTGACGCCGGACTACGACCTGGACCTCATGAAGCCGGAGCAGACCATCTCCCAGATCACTTCCGGCGTGCTGCTCGGCATGGATCCCGTGCTGGAGCGCGAGCGGCCGGACCTCGTCCTGGTCCACGGCGACACTTCCACCACCTTCGTCGCCGCCCTCTCCGCCTTCTATCATCAGATCCCCGTGGGGCACGTGGAGGCGGGCCTGCGCACCTACAACAAATACTCCCCCTACCCGGAGGAGATGAACCGCGTGCTGACCGGCCGCATCGCCGACCTGCACTTCGCGCCCACGGAGCGCAACCGTCAGAACCTCCTGCGCGAAGGCGTGCCGGAGGAGCGCGTCTGCGTCACGGGCAACACCGTCATAGACGCCCTGCTGCAGGTGCGCGATCTCCCCTACGAGTTCGAAGACCCCTGCCTGCGCGCCCTGGACTTCGAAGGACGGCGCGTGATCACCGTCACCTGCCACCGCAGGGAGAACCTCGGCGAGAACATGGTGCAGATCTTCTCCGCCATCCGCCGCCTGGCGGAGGACTATCCGGACGTGGAGGTGGTCTATCCCATCCACATGAACCCCAAGGTGCGGCGCACCGCGGAC
>JAEELK010000134.1 GCA_016282655.1 Bacillota bacterium
AAGCTCAAACCGGATACGGACGAGGAGTGCTACAGCGTTTACGCGGCCTCCTGGAAGCTGCAGGAGCTGGTGAAGAAGTATTCCGACTATATCCGCTGGCCCATCCGCATGCAGGTGGAGACCACCGAGAAGGTGGACACCGGCGAGACGGATGAGAACGGCGTACCGAAGATGTCCTGGAAGACTGTCAGCGAGGAACAGACGGTCAACTCCATGATCCCCATCTGGCAGCGCAGTAAAAAAGAGGCGTCCGACGAGGACTGCATCGCGTTCTATAAAGAAAAGTTCAAAGACAGCGAGGATCCCGTATCGGTGATCCGCGTCAACGCCGAGGGCATGGTGAGCTACCGCTGCCTGCTGTTCATCCCCGCCAAGGCGCCTTACGACTTCTACACGCGGGACTATGTGCCCGGCCTGCGGCTGTACTCCAACGGCGTGATGATCATGGAGAAGTGCCCGGACCTGCTGCCGGACTGCTTCCGCTTCGTGCGCGGCGTGGTGGACTCCCCGGACCTGTCGCTGAACATCTCCCGCGAGATGCTCCAGCACGACCGGCAGCTGAAGATGATCGCGAACAATCTGGAAAAGAAGATCAAGAGCGAACTCAGCCGGCTCATGGAGAGCGAGCGCGAGAAGTACGAAAAGTTCTTCGCGGTCTTCGGCCCGCAGATCAAGTACGGCATCGTGGACAATTACGGCATGAAGAAGGACCTGCTCACGGACCTGCTGCTGTATTACTCCGCGGATAAGGGCGGCCCCGTATCGCTGAAGGAGTACGTCTCCTCCATGCCGGAGAGCCAGAAATACATCTATTATGCCAGTGCCGAAACGCCCGAGCGCGCCTCGAAGCTCCCGCAGACCGAGCAGGTCCGCGCGCGGGGCTATGACATCCTCTGCTTCGCCGCGGACGCGGACGAGTTCGTAGCCGAGATCCTGCACGAATACGAGGGCAAACGCTTCTGCAACGTGGCCTCGCAGGACCTGGGGCTGGAGACGGAGGAAGAGAAAGCCGAGGCGGACAAGGCGGACGAAGAATACCGCGATCTGCTCGCCTTCGTGAAAGAGAAGGTAGGCGATGCGGTGGAAAGCGTGAAGAGCTCCCGCAAGCTGAAGAACTACGCCGTGTGCCTGTCCGCGGAGGGCGAGATCACGCTGGAGATGGAGCGGTATTTCCACTCCCTGCCCGGCGTGGAGAGCGGCGCCATGCGTGCCCGGCGCGTGCTGGAGCTGAACATGGAGCACCCCGCGATCAAGGCGCTGGACAAGGCCAGGACGGAGGATCCCGAACGCGCCGCCGCCATGGCGAAGGTCCTGCTCGCGCAGGCCTCGCTCACCGCCGGCTTCCCGCCGGAGGATCCCGCGGCGTACAGCGAACTCGTATGTTCCCTGTTCTGAACCGGAAGGCAACGCAAGGGAGGACCGCATGAGCGAAGACAAACGGCTCGGCATCTATATCCATATACCGTTCTGCGCCTCGAAGTGCGGGTACTGTGATTTCTGCAGCCTGCCGGGGAAGGACAAGCTGATGCCCCACTATCAGGACGCCCTTCTGATCCAGCTGCAGGAAGCCCTGCCCGATATGAAGGAATACCTGATCGACAGCGTGTATTTCGGCGGCGGGACGCCCAGCTATTACGGGAGCGCGAGGATCGCGGAGCTCCTGCGGGAGATAAAATTCTCCAACCGCCTGATGAAAGACAGCGAGATCACCGTGGAGTGCAATCCCGACAGCGTAAAGCGCAGCGAGATCGCGCAGCTCCGGAAAGAGGGCGTGAACCGGATCTCGCTGGGCGCGCAGTCCGCCAACGACGCCCTGCTGCGGCTCATCGGCCGCCGGCACGACTGGCACCAGGTGGAGCTGGCGGTAAAGCGCATCCGCGCGGCGGGGATCCGGAACATCAGCATCGACCTGATCTACGGCCTCCCCACGCAGACCCGCGAGATGTGGGCGGAAACGCTCGCGCGCACGCTGGAGCTCAAGCCGGCGCACATCTCCTGCTACGGCCTGCGCCTGGAGGAGGGGACGCCGATGTACGACGAGTACGCCGATTCCCCGGACCTGCCATCGGACGACGAGCAGGCGGACATGTACCTCTACGCCGTGGACCTGCTCCAGCGGCAGGGCTACCGGCAGTACGAGATCTCGAATTTTGCGCGGACCGGTTATGAGAGCCGGCACAACCTGAAATACTGGCGGCTGGGGGACTACATGGGCTTCGGCGCCTCGGCGCATTCGAACATCGACATGGTCCGCTACGCCTACACCCGCAACGTCCGCGAGTACATCTCCGGCGTTTTCGACGGGACGGACATCATTGAGGAAAAAGAAGAACTCACGCCCTTCGACCGCGCGTCCGAGTATCTGATGCTGGGCATGCGCACCTCCGGCGGCATCTGCCGCGAGGAGTATATGGAAGTCTACCGCAGCAGCTTCGACCGGCTGGAAGAGACGCTGGAGATCTTCCGGGACAACGGCTGGGCGGAGGAGAACGAAGGCCGCTGGCGCTTCACGCCGGGCGGATTCCTGCTTTCCAACCCGCTCATCGGCATCCTTCTGGAGAGCCAGACGCGGGAGCGCTTCAACGCCAACCCGTGGATCAAGGAGGCGTTCGAGGCGCTGGGCAAGAAGGTCCCGCTGCCGGTGGCGCAGGAACCGTATCTGAACTGAAGCCGGCCGGGAAAGGCCGGCAGGACCCGCTCCGGCAGGCCGCCGGAGCCACGAGAAAGGGGTAGCCGTCATAGCGTACAAGAGCAAACACGAAAAGAAACCGGCGGGCCGTCCCGTACCGGAAGAGGCGCAGGAGACTCCCGCCGAGGAACTGCGCCGGGCCGTCTATGAAGCGACGGAAGCGGAAAGCGCTGAGGCACCGGACACGGAAGAGCCCGAGGTCCGGAAGCCGCCGCGCGCCGAAAAAAGCAATGCGGCCGGGAAGAGCAAACGCGCCCCGGCCAAAAAGCGCCGGAAAAAGAAAAGCAGCAAGGCGCTGGTCGCCGTACTGATCACCCTGCTGGCGCTGGCGGTGCTCGTCATCGGCGCCATTGCCGTCACGGGTACGCTGGTGAGCCGCATCCCGACCATTTTCCCCGGTATCGAGGTACAGGGCGTGCCGCTGGAAGGCCTGACGAAGGACGAGGCGGCCGAGGCGCTGCGCGCACTCGGCGAGGAGCGGTACGACGGCTATGCCGTTACGGCGGAGCTTCCGCTCGAGAACAGCCTCACCGTGACCGCCGAAGAGGTCGGCGTTACCTGGGACGCCGCCGCGCAGGCGGAAGAGGCCTGGAACTACGGCCGCGACGGAGGCTTCGTGGAGAACCTCATCACCTATGCCAAGGCCCGCTATCTGCACCGGACCGACTTCTCCGGAGGCACGGACCTGGAGGTCTCGCTGGACGAAGACGCCCTGCGCGCCATCGTGCACACCGCGGCGGAGGACATCGACGAGCAGCTGCTCGAGAGCGGCATCGAGATCACCGACACCGAGATCCGCCTCATGAAAGGCGCAAGCGGGCTGGTGCTGGACGAGGACTATATTTTCAACAGCTTCCGCGAGGCCATCCTCGCGGCGGACGCGGCGGGTTTCGTATACGAGAGCGACCCGGATCTGGACGACGCGTATGATTTCCAGACGCTCTACGACCAGCTGCACGCCGAGGTGAAGGAGGCCGAGATCCTCTACGCACCGGAATACGAGACGATGCTGTTGGGCGGGACGACCGGGGAAAAAACCGGCGAAGAGACCGGGGAGGCGGCCGCGGCAGCGGCTGCGGAAAAGACCGAGATCCACGACCGCGCCTGGTTTACCGATACCGGGATCGAGGGCGACGCCCCGCTTCGCAACTCCATTGCGCGGGAAGAGGACCACATCGACTTCAACGGCCAGCCCTTCATGATCACCGAGTCCGTCACGGGAGTGACCTTCGACGTGGACGAGGCGAACGCGCTCTGGGCGGCCGCCGGTTACGGGGAGGAAGTAGTGGTGCCCATCACCACCACGCGGCCCGCGCATACGACCGCGGATGTGAGCGACCTGCTGTTTGGCGCGAACCTCTCCAAGAACTGGACAATGGTACGGCTGTGGAACCGCGAGTACTGCGAGGAAGTGCGCACGTCGCTCGCCGGCAGCAGCAAGAACCGCATCTCCAACGTGAAGAAGGCCTGCGACGCCCTCAACGGCATGGTGCTCCTGCCCGGGGAGATCTTCTCGTACAACAACAGCATCGGCGAACGCACGGCGGAAAACGGGTGGCTCCCGGCGCCGGCCTATGCCGACGGCGAAGTGAAGCAGGAGAACGGCGGCGGCATCTGCCAGGTGAGCTCCACGCTGTACAACGCCGCGCTTTACTCCAACATGGAGATCGTGGAGCGCGAATGCCATTATTTCCAGGTGGGCTA
>JAEELK010000135.1 GCA_016282655.1 Bacillota bacterium
CTTCCCGGTCCTGCCGGCGCCGCGCCGCGCCGTCCGCCGCGGGATCCGCGGCGGGCCGGCCGCTCTCCCGGTTCAGCCGGCTGAGGTATTCCTTGCCGGAGCCGAGCGCTTCTTTCTTTTCATTATAGTAATCGTAGTTGCCCAGATAATTGACGATCCCGTGCTCCGTCAGCTCCAGGATGCGGTCCGGCAGACGGTTGAGCAGATAGCGGTCGTGCGAGATGATGAAGAGCGTGCCCGGGAACTGCAGCAGCGCTTCCTCAAAGACCTCCTTCGCCGCGATGTCCAGGTGGTTCGTCGGCTCGTCCAGCAGCAGCACGTTGGCCCCGCCGAGCATCATCTTCAGCAGGGAGAGCCGGGCCTTTTCGCCGCCGGAGAGCGCGCGGACCTGCTTGAAGACGTCGTCCCCCCGGAAGAGGAAGGCGCCCAGCATGCTGCGGAGCTCGGTCTCCGTATACAAATGATAGGCGCTGTGCAGCTCCTCCAGCACCGTCTTGTCCTCGGAGAGCAGCTTCTGCTCCTGGTCGTAGTAGCCGAACTGCACGTTCTGCCCCACGCGGAGATAGCCCTCGTCCGCCTTTTCCAGGCCGAGCAGGATCTTGAAGAGGGTGGACTTGCCGACGCCGTTCGCGCCGACCATGCAGATCCGCTCGCCGCGCTTGACGTCCAGATCCACGCCGGAAAAGAGCCGGCGCACGCCCTGCTCGCCCGCGAAGCTCTTGCTGAGCCCCTCCGCGTGCAGGACGTCCGTGCCGCTGGCGTAGTTCTCCTTGAAGCGGAGCCGCAGGCGGTCCTGCCGCAGGTCCGGCTTCTCCAGGCGTTCCATCTGCGCCAGCCGCTTTTCCCGGCTCTGGGCGCGCTTGACGAGCTTCTCGGTGTTGTGTCCCTTGAAGCGCCGGATGATCTCCTCCTGCCTTGCGATCTCCTCCTGCTGCCGCTCGTAGTGGCGCAGCGCCTCTTCCTGCAGGGCTTCTTTCTTTTGGACGTAGTCGCTGTAGTTGCCGCGGTATGCCTTGAGACGGCCGCGGTCCAGGTCGAAGATCCGGTCCACCGTCCGGTCCAGGAAATAACGGTCGTGCGAGATCAGAAGCAGCGTGCCGTTGTAGTTGCGCAGATAGGCTTCCAGCCATTTCAGGGTGCCGATGTCCAGGTGGTTCGTCGGCTCGTCCAGGAAGAGCAGATCCGGCTTGCGGAGCAGCAGGGCGGCCAGGGCGAGGCGGGTGCTCTCGCCGCCGGAGAGCGCGGCGCAGGGCTGCTGCCAGCTGCGCTCCGGGAAGGCCATGCTGCTCAGGACGCCGGCGATCTCGCTGCGGAAGCTGTAGCCGCCGGCGTCCTCAAAGCGCTGCCGCAGCTCCTCCTGCCGCGCGATCAGGGCGGCCTGCGCCGCGCCCGCGGCCTCGATCTGCGCCGGCAGCGCTTCCAGCTCTTCCTCCAGCGCGAGCAGGGGACGGAAGAGCTCCAGCATGGCCTCATAGACGCTGCAGTTCGCGTCGAAGCGGTCGCGCTGGTGCAGATAGCCCAGATTGAGGTCCGGCGCGCGGAAGACGGAGCCGCTGTCCGGCTCCAGCTCTCCGGCGAGCAGATCGAGCAGCGTGGTCTTGCCGGCCCCGTTCGGGCCGACGATGCCGACGCGGTCTCCCTTGTTGACCTGCAGGCTCACGTCCTCCAGGATCTGCGCGGTCCCGTAGGCTTTGTTCAGTTTGGATGCGGATAATAAGATCATCGGGTCCTGTATCTTTCTGTATTTCTCAGTATTTCGAAGCGCAAGGCCGGCGCGGCGGGGATCAGGTCAGGCTGCGGATCTCCACGTCCACGCGGAGCACGTTGAAGGCCGTCATGGTCTCCACCTCCTGCGCGACGCGTTCCTGCACCTGCCGCCCCACCTCCATGAGCCGGGAACCGTAGCTGCAGCGCAGGAGCAGGGAGATGCTGACGCCGTCGGAGGCGTTCTCCGTGATCACCCGCTGCACCTGGCTGACGCCCTCGATGCCGCGGCCGGCGTATTCCACCAGATCGCGGATGACCCGGTCCGAGATGAAATACTCTCCCAGATAGCTGTAGGTGGGGCGCAGCACCGTGCGCTCCTCCTCCTGCGGCCGCCCGCCGCGGCTGCGGAAGAAGCGGAGCGGGGAGAGGACGTAGCCGGAGAACTGGCGCTTGAGCTGGAAGGTGGGGGCGGGGATGACGTGGCGGCCCTTTTCCATGCGCTGCTTGGCAGCGAGCGCGCGCTCCGCCTCCGTGGTGATGGCTTCGATGGGGATCATCTCCGCGGGCTCGGGGAGCTCCAGGCGCGCGCAGATCCGCTGCACCATCTCCTCCGAGGTCCCGAGCACGAGGATGCTCTCCGGCGCGGACTCGCGGATGGCCGCCATGACCTCGTCGCGGTGTTCGTCGCGCAGGTAGAGGGCGGCCTTGACGGCGCCGACCTTGGTCTCCTGGCGCTTGGCGGAGCGCCCCACGGCGACGTGGCTGCCCATGATGAAGAGGCCGTCGTCGAGGATGGCCTCGATGCCCCGCTCCCTGCAGAGCTGCATGGCCTGAAAGCTCTTTCCCGTGCCGCTTTTTCCGTAAAGTCCGTAAATTATCATAATATTCTATCGACGAAACCCTTGATTCCGCCCCGCTGTTCTGCTATATTTCTTGAATAGGGTGCGGCAAGGGAACCGCCCTGCCCCGCCCCGCTGCTAACATCGGTGTGAAACAAGGAGGTATACTATGGCTTATAAGATCGGTGACAACTGCATCAACTGCGGCGCCTGCGCCGCCGAGTGCCCCCAGGAAGCCATTTCGGAAGGCGACGGCAAGCACGTGATCGATCCCGACAAGTGTGTCGGCTGCGGTGCCTGCGCCGGCGTCTGCCCGGTCGGAGCTCCCGCGGAGGAGTAATCCGCTCTTGCGAAAAAGTGGGACGGGCCCTGCCTGTCCCATTTTTTGTGCCTATATTCTAACATAGTTCGGTTTTTTTTGGAAAGCCCTTGACAAGAAAGTGGCAGGGGAGTAAATTAGGTTTGGCACTCAGAGAGAAAGAGTGCTAACAAAAACAAAGTTCGCAAGAAGATTAAAATAGAAGAAAGGAAGCGAAACAATGAAGATCAGACCTTTGGGAGACCGTGTGCTCATCAAGAGAGTGGAAGCGGAAGAAAAGACGAAGAGCGGCATCATCCTGCCCACCCAGGCCAAGGAGCAGCCCCAGCTGGCCCTCGTGCTGGCCGTCGGCCCCGGCGGCGTCGTGGACGGCAAGGAAGTCAAGATGGAAGTCGCGGAAGGCGACACCGTCATCTTCTCCAAGTATGCCGGCACGGAGATCAAATACGAAGGCGAAGAATACACCATCCTCTCTCAGAGAGATATTCTGGCCATCCTCGGCTAAGGGAAAGGAAGTAGAGCACTATGGCAAAAGACATCAATTACGGCGAAGAAGTCAGAAGAAAGCTGCAGGCCGGCGTAGACCAGCTTGCCGATACCGTTAAGATCACCCTCGGCCCCAAGGGCCGCAACGTCCTGCTGGAGAAGAAGTTCGGCTCTCCGCTCATCACCAACGACGGCGTCACCATCGCCAAGGAAGTGGAACTTGAGGATCCGTTCGAGAACATGGGCGCCCAGCTGCTGAAGGAAGTCGCCACCAAGACGAACGACGTCGCCGGCGACGGCACCACCAGCGCCACCCTGCTGGCCCAGGCCATCATCCGCGAAGGCTTCAAGAACGTGGCCGCCGGCGCCAACCCCATGGTCCTGAAGAAGGGCATCCAGGGCGCTGTGGACAAGGCCGTGGAGAGCATCAAGAGCATCGCCATCCCGGTGAGCGGCAAGGACGACATCGCGAAGGTCGCCTCCGTTTCCGCCGCGGACGAAGAGATCGGTCATCTGATCGCGGACGCCATGGACAAGGTCACCGCCGAAGGCGTCATCACCGTAGAAGAATCCAAGACCATGGAGACCGCGCTGGAATTCGTGGAAGGCATGCAGTTCGACAGAGGCTACATCTCCGCCTACATGGTCACGGACGCGGACAAGATGGAAGCCGTCCTGAACAACCCCTACGTGCTGCTCACGGACGCCAAGATCTCCAACGTGAACGACATCGTGCCCCTGCTCGAGCAGCTCATGCAGCAGAGAGGCGAGCTCCTCATCGTCGCGGACGACGTCGAGGGCGAAGCCCTGGCCCTGCTCGTGGTCAACAGCCTCCGCGGCAGCTTCAAGGTCGCCGCGGTGAAGGCCCCCGGCTACGGCGATCGCAGAAAGGCCATGATGGAAGACATCGCGGCCCTGACCGGCGGTCAGTACATCTCCTCCGAGCTGGGCTACGACCTGAAGGAAGCCACGCTGGACCTCCTCGGCCGCGCCGGCACCGTCAAGGTCAACAAGGAAAAGACCGTCATCGTCGTGGACGACAAGGAAAATATGGACGCCGTGCAGAAGCGCGTCTCCCTCATCCGCGCCGAGCTGGAGAACACCACCAGCGAGTTCGACCGCAGCAAGCTGCAGGAGCGCCTGGCCAAGCTGGCCGGCGGCGTAGCCGTCATCAAGGTCGGCGCCGCCACCGAGACCGAGCTCAAGGAGCGTAAACTGCGCATCGAAGACGCCCTGAATGCCACCCGTGCCGCGGTGGAAGAAGGCATCGTCCCCGGCGGCGGCGTCGCGTTCGCGAACGTCATCCCCGCCGTGGAAGATTACGTGGCGACCCTCTCCGGCGACATGAAGACCGGCGCTGCCATCATCGCCAGAGCGCTGGAGGAGCCGGTCCGCCAGATCGCGGTCAACGCGGGCTTCGAAGGCTCCGTGGTCATCGACAAGGTCAAGAACAGCCCGGCGGGCACCGGCTTCAACGCCGCCACCGAGGTCTATGAAGATATGGTCTCCGCGGGCATCGTGGACCCGGCCAAGGTCACCCGCTCCGCGCTGCAGAACGCAGCTTCCGCCTCCGCCCTGCTCCTCACCACCGAGGCGGGCGTGGTGGACATCCCGAAGGAAGACCCCGCAGCCGCCATGGCCGGCGCCGGCATGGGCGGCATGGGTGGAATGATGTAAGGTTTCCTTCCATCTAGTGTAGCGGCGTTGCCGCAAGGAAGGAAACCTTGAACATCCTCGGCTTCGCTCGGATGTTAGAACCAAGAGGAATAACGCCGTCCCGAAAGGGACGGCGTTTTCTTTCCCAAAAGGCATTGCGAAGCCGCGGATTTTGCAATAAAATAAACTATTACAGAAATGATAAAAGGAGCATCTATGGCGATCGCAATGAGAAACACGCGAAAGCACAGTGGCATCGTATTCGTCAGCCTCATCCTCGCGGCCATCCTGATCATTACTTCCGCCGGCTGCGGCAGCGGGAGCGGGAGCGGCGGCACGCCGGAGGGCGGCACGGCCGCGCCCGTCAGCACGGACGCGGAACAGCCCGGCACGGATGGGCCGGAAGCGCCCGCCGAAGAAGGCTTTACGGCGGAGCAGCTGGCCGCCGCGCACGAACAGGCGCTCGCGAACGCGAAGATGGACGCGCAGCCGGCCATGGGCCAGGCGGAAGTGGCCCCGCAGGGCTTGCTCCTGCTGGTCAACAAGCAGCATCCGCTGCAGTCGGATTACGTGCCGGCCGAGCTGAAAGACATCAAGTATTATGCCTCGGACCGCAGCGCCAGCACCCGCTACATGGTGCCCGCGGCGGCGGACGCCTTCCACGCGCTCTGCGAAGCGGCCAAGGAAGAGGCGGGCTATACCATCGTCATGACCACCGCCTACCGCAGCTACGGCTTCCAGCAGATCCTTTGGAACAACTACGTCAACAAGGACGGCGAGGCGGCGGCCTCCCGCTACAGCGCGCGGCCGGGCACGAGCGAGCACCAGACGGGGCTTGCCACGGACATCTCCGCGCCTTCCGTCAACTACCGCCTCACGAACGAATTCGGCGGCACGCCAGAGGGGCAGTGGGTGGCCGAGAACGCGCACCGTTTCGGCTTCATCCTGCGCTTCACCAAGGACGGGGAGCCCATCACCGGCTACATCTATGAGCCCTGGCACATCCGCTACGTCGGCCCGGAGACCGCGGCGGAGATCCACGCGCTCGGCATCACGCTGGAAGAATATCTTATCTTACTGGGACGTTAACGGCGGCGCGCGAGCGCCTTTCCACAGGCCGCGGCCCATGCGGGGCGCGCGGCGTTTCAAAACGGCGGCACCTCAGAACGAAAGGATCACAGAAAGGAAACGACATGGCCAAATACTTCGACGAACCCTCCCGCACCTTCAGCGAATACCTGCTCATCCCCGGCTACAGCTCCAGCGAGTGCCTGCCGGCCAAGGTCAGCCTCCGCACGCCGGTGGCGAAGTTTCGCAAGGGCGAGGAAGAAAGCGCGCTCTACATGAACATTCCCTTCACCTCCGCCATCATGCAGGCGGTCTCGGACGACCGCATGGCCGTGGCGCTGGCCCAGGAGGGCGGCATCTCTTTCCTCTACGGATCGCAGACGATCGAGGATCAGGCGGCCATGGTGCGCCGCGTCAAGAGCCACAAGGCCGGCTTTGTAAAGAGCGACTCCAACATCCGCCCCGACCAGACGCTGGAGGACATCCTGCGCCTGAAGGAGCAGAGCGGCCATTCCACCGTGGCGGTCACGGACGACGGCACCGCGGACGGCAAGGTGCTGGGCATCGTCACCAGCAGAGATTACCGCGTCAGCCGCATGGCGCTGGACACCAAGGTCTCCGAGTTCATGACGCCGCTGGCGAACCTCATCTACGCCGAGGACGGCATCAGCCTCTCCGAGGCCAACGACCTCCTCTGGGAGCACAAGCTGAACGCCCTGCCCATCGTGGACAAGAGCGGCCGGCTCACGCACTTCGTCTTCCGCAAGGACTACGAATCCCACAAATCCCATCCGTTGGAGCTGCTGGACAAGGATAAGCGCTACGTGGTCGGCGCGGGCATCAACACCCGCGACTACGCGGAACGCGTCCCCGCCCTGGTGGAGGCCGGTGCGGACGTGCTCTGCATCGACTCCTCCGAAGGCTTCTCCGAATGGCAGCAGCGCACCCTCGCCTGGGTCCGCAAGGAGTACGGAGACAGCGTCAAGGTGGGCGCCGGCAACGTGGTGGACAAGGAGGGCTTCCGGTTCCTGGCTGAGGCCGGAGCCGACTTTGTCAAGGTCGGTATCGGCGGCGGGTCCATCTGCATCACCCGTGAGCAGAAGGGCATCGGCCGCGGCCAGGCCACCGCACTCATCGAGGTGGCAGAGGAGCGCAACCGTTACTTTGAGGAGACCGGCATCTATGTTCCCATCTGCTCCGACGGCGGCATCGTCCATGACTATCACATGACACTGGCAATGGCCATGGGCGCCGACTTCCTGATGCTGGGTCGGTATTTTGCCCGGTTTGACGAGAGTCCAACCAACAAGCTGAACATCAACGGTACCTACGTCAAGGAATACTGGGGCGAGGGCTCCAACCGTGCCCGGAACTGGCAGCGCTATGATCTGGGCGGCAAGACCCAACTGTCCTTTGAGGAGGGCGTGGACTCCTATGTGGTCTATGCCGGCAGCCTCCACGACAACGTGCAGACCAGTCTGTACAAGGTCAAATCTACCATGTGCAACTGCGGCGTGACCAACACTCCGGACCTTCAGGCTAATGCCAAGCTGACTGTCGTATCTGCCACCAGTATTGTTGAGGGCGGTTA
>JAEELK010000015.1 GCA_016282655.1 Bacillota bacterium
GCAGATGCTGGAAAAATACGCGCTTCCGGAGGTCTCCTACCAGCGTCCCATCGCCAGCGCCCAGATCGGAGACGGTCTCTCGTCTTTGAGCTGATCCCCCCGGAGCGCGCGCCCCGATCCTGAAAACCATAGCCATAAACCCGACCGATCAGGGGGCTGGCTTTCGCCGCCCCGGAAAGAAGACTTCCCATGCATTCCAGATCCAGATCCGACCGCAGCTTCCGCGTCCTGCTCACCATCGCCATCCTGCTCATGATCGCCCTGCCTTGCCTCTTCGCCTTCCACTATCACCGCCTGGCGGCGTTTCAGCACAGGGAGATCGACGCGCTGAACGCGGAGCTCGGCGCGCAGGTCTCCGAAGCGGAGGAGCTGCGCAGCTCCGTGGCGGCCCTGCAGGCGATCCTCGACGCCGGTCCCGCCCTCAGCGCGGACGGCCCCTCCTATCAGGAGCTCTATCCGGACTTCTACGCGCCGGAGCCGCTCAACGCCACGGAGCGCAAGAGCAATACCGTCTATCTGACCTTTGACGACGGCCCCTCCGAGCGCACCGACAGCATCCTGAAGACCCTCTCCGACGAAGGCGTGAAGGCCACCTTCTTCGTCATCGGGCGCACTGCCGAGGCGGACAAGGAACGCATGAAAAAGATCGTGGCGGACGGCCATACGCTCGGCATGCACAGCTATTCCCACAACTACACCAAGATCTACGCCTCTGTAGAGGACTACCTCGCGGACATGTATCAGCTCTTCACGCTGATCCGCGACACCACCGGCACCACGCCGGAGGTCTTCCGCTTCCCCGGCGGCAGCATCAACAGCTACGACCACGGGGTCTATCAGGAGATCATCGCCGAGATGCTGCGGCGCGGCTTCGTCCCCTACGACTGGAACGTCTCCAGCCTGGACGCGACCGGGCAGAGCATCAGCGTGAGCCAGATGGTGGACACCGTCGCGAACGGCGTCTCCCGCCATACGCGCAGCATCGTGCTCATGCACGACGCGGAGCCCAAGAAGACCACGGCGGAGGCCCTGCCCTCCATGATCCAGCGTCTGAAGTCCATGGGCTGCCAGTTCGACCGCCTCAGCGCCCACGACGCACCCGTGCTCTTCGGCTATCCGGAATAAGCAAAAGCAAAACCCGCCTGACGAAGCAGGCGGGCTCTGCAGAGGGATTCCTTGAAAGATTCGTGCGTCCAGAGCGCGGCCCTTCCGGGCCGCGCTCTTTCTTTTTCTGAACTAGATGTCCATGCCCTTGGCGCGGGCTTCCTTGATGGCGTCCAGCACGCGGCCGGGCGTCAGCGGGAATTCGTGGAAGCGGATGCCGATGGCGTCCTCGACCGCGGAGAGGATGGCGGGCGCGGTGGGCACGATACCGCCTTCGCCGACGCTCTTCACGCCGACCGGGCCGGAGGGATCGTTGCTCTCCAGCATGAAGACGTCGATGGGCGGGCTGTCGCCGCAGGTGGGCAGCATGTACTTGTGATAGCCGGAGTTATAGTACCCCTTGCCTTCCACGTAAGTCATCTCCTCGCGGAGCGCGTAGCCGGCGCCCTGTACGATGGCGCCTGTGATCTGGCTGGCGCAGAGGGCCGGATTGACGACCTTGCCCAGATCGTGCGCGGCTGCCAGCTTGGTCAGCTTGATGATGCCGGTCTCGGTATCCACCTCCACCGCGGCGGCGTGCGCGTGCCACGGATAGCTGTTCGGAGGCAGGGTGTTCTCGACGACCATGAAGCGCTTGCCGAGCAGATGCGCTCTGTAGGCCAGCTCGCTCAGCGGGTATTCCTGCCCGTCGCCCTTGATGACGCCAAGCTCCAGATCCAGTTTGCTGCGGTCTGCCTTCAGGAATTCGGCAGCCCAGTCGAGCACCTGTTCTTTCAGCTGCGCGGCCGCCTTCAGGATGACGGTGCCGCCGCAGTACAGCGTACGGGAGGCATGGGAACCGATGCTGAAGGGCACGTCGGAGTGGCTGCATTCCATCTTGGTCTCCTCGAACTTGACGCCCACGGCGTCCGCCGCGATCTGCAGCAGAGCGGTGGTGCTGCCGGGGCCGATCTCGTCGATGGCGATGCATACGGTCAGAGAGCCGTCACCTTCGATGCGCATCTCACAGCAGTCGTAGTCCACGAAGTCGGGACCCGCGTTGGAGCAGTGGGTGCCGGCGGCGAGACCGACGCCCTTGCGGATGACGCCCGTCTTTTTCTTTCCTCTGACATTCTTCCAGTCCACGGACTCCGCGACCTTCTCGATGCACTCGTTCAACGCGGTGGAGCCGCAGGGCATCAGAGGCACGTCGCCCTTGCGGGTGGTGTTCTTGAGCCGGATCTCCACGGCATCCATGCCGATCTGCTTTGCGATGTCATCGATCAGCGTTTCTACCACGACGGTGCCCTGCGGGGTCCCGTAACCGCGCATGGCGCCGGAGCTGCTGCGGTTGGTATAGAGGGCGCAGCTGTTGAAGGCCACGTTCTCGGCACGGTAGCAGGACAGGACGCCCAGCGCGCCGATGATGCCGGAGATCAGGGCGCCGAAAGAGGCGTAAGCGCCGGTGTCCAGACGATAATGCACGTCGATGGCGGTGATGGTGCCGTCCTTCTTCGCGGCCATGCGGCCTCTGCCGATGCCGTCGTGTCTGGTGTCCGTGGCGATGAAGTCCTCTTCTCTGGTATACATGAACTTGACCGGAGCCGCCGTCATCATGGACATGATGGAAGCGATGACCTCCGCCTTCTGCGCGAAGCCGATCTTCTCGCCGAAGCAGCCGCCACCGTAGGGCGCGTACATGCGCACCTTGATCTCGGAGAGATCGAAGACTCTGGCGAGCACCATCTTGCCCACCTGCGGGGCCTGGGTGTTGCAGACA
>JAEELK010000136.1 GCA_016282655.1 Bacillota bacterium
CCGTCTTTGTGCAGGTTGGTTCCCAGCGGGATGACACCGTCGGCAATCTTGTCACTCACGCCCAGACGGCGCGCGGCCGTCATGATGACGGGCATGCAGGCCGCCGAGGAGCAGGTGCCGACGGCGGTCGCTGACGGAGCGATCATCTCCCGCCAGAACTGTCCCAGGGGGATCCGGCAGAAAAGGGCATAGAGCGAGTGGAAGACCAGGTAGCACACCGCGGTGGCCGCACAAACCACCAGGAAGAACTCCAGGTAGTCGCCCACGATCTGGCCGCCGAGCGTCCCCACGGTATCGGCAAAACAGCAGCCGATCCCGATGGGCGCCAGCTTCATGACCAGCTCTACCATCTTGATCACGACGGCTTCGCCCTCGGCGATGAGCTTCTCCACGGTGGCCGCCTTCTGCCCCAGCATGGCGACAGCCAGGCCGCAGAGGGCGGCAAAAATGATGAGCGGCAGAAGATGCTCCCGGGACAGCAGCAGCGAGAAATCGTTGACCGTCAAGGCCGACACGATCGCGTCGCCCGGGTTCATGCCTTCGCCCACGACCCCGCCGGCCAGGGAGCCGCCTTCGCCCGCCACGCGGGCGAAAGGATTCCAGACCGACATCAGGCCAAAAGCGAAGATCCCCGCCACCAGCGACATACACAGGAACACGCCCAGGGCCGTCCCCAGTACCTTCCCGATCACTCCGCTCCGCCGCATGACCACGATTGCGTGGGCGACGGAGAAGAACACCAGCGGCACCACCAGCACGAAGACCAGGTTCAAGAACAAGGTACCCGGCGCCCGCAGGACTGAAGCCCTTTCTCCCAGGACCGCGCCCAGGATGCCGCCTGCTATCAGTCCCAGCAGGAGGAGAAGCGTCGCGCCGTACCTTTTGAGAAAAGCGTTCTTCACGGATCGGGGGTTATCTATTCTTGCCTTCCGTCGGGAACCACGCTGTACAGGGTATGCCCGTCAGGGGTGCATTTCAGTTTCTTGAACAGCTCCGAGACGGTCACGAAGACGTATCCCTGCTCTTTCAGCACCGGGATGGCCTCATCGAGCGCCTCGACGGTGGCTTCGTTTCCTTCGAAGTCGTGCAGGAGGTAGATGGCGCCGGGCTCTGCGTTGGCGATGATCCCTTCGCGGCGCGCATCCTTGCCGACCGTGGCAACCCAGTCCTCGCAGCCCTTGCCGCAGATGAAGGTCAGGTCGATCCAATCGTACATCTCAGGCTTGACATCGATATATGGCGGACGGAAGAATTTCGGACGCTCTCCGATGATCTTCTCGATGAGGCCGGAGGTGGTTTCAACTTCTTCCTTGACCTGGCTTTCGTCCATCTGGGACATCCTCGGATGGGAGAAGGAGTGGTTGCCGATCTCGCAGCCCTGTCCCACGGCGCGCTTCATATTCTCGGCGGACGCATCGGTGATGTTCTTGCCGATGACGAAAAACGTCGCGGGAACGTCGTGTTTGGCCAGGACGTCGAGCAGTTTGGACTCCGTGGTCACGTTGGGGCCGTCGTCAAAGGAGAGGGCGAGATATTTGGCCGGCTCCTTGGGAGCGCAACCAACGGCCAGGGCGGAAAGGCAGATCATCATCGAAAGCTTGATTATTTTCTTCATTACGGTCCGTATTAGCATCTTTAAAGATAATCAAAAACAATGAATTCTCCTTTCGCCAGGACTAGTCGAACGCCAGACCGCTGTAGCGGCGGATGTAGAACTGGTCAATGGTCCCCTTGCCGCTCTTGGTGACGAGGAAGCGGACGATCTCCGCGATCTCTTCCGGCTGGATGAGCTCCGAGGGATCGATGTCCGGGCGCATCCGCGTGACCATTTCGGTGGCGACGCCACCGGGGCTGATCAGATGGACCCGGATGCCGTAGGGCTGGACTTCCTTGGCGAAGACTTTGGTGAAGCCCGTCAGGGCGTGCTTGGAAGAGGCATAAACGCTCTGGTGGACGTAACCCTTGAAGCCGACCACGGAGGCGATGTTGATCACGATGGGCTTCTCCGACTTCTTCAGATGCGGCAGCGCGGCCTTGCAGAGGAAGAAGGGAGCTTTCGCATTGACTGCGAAGATGCGGTCCCAATCCTCCGGGGTGACTTCCTCAAAGGGGCCGGCCTGCGGGAGTCCGGCGCAGTTGACAAGGACATCCAGTCCGCCGAGCTGCGCCACCGTCTCCCTGACTACCGCCTCGTAGGACTCCTCCTGGGCGAGATCTGCCGGGAGGGCAACCGCGTTGCCGCAGGCTTCCGGCAGCGAGGCGATCACCTCCGCGAGGGCGGCGCCGTCCCGCGCCACGAGGGCCAGGTCATAACCGAGCGATGCGAGTTCCTGCGCAATGACTTTTCCGATGCCGCGCGATGCGCCAGTGACAAGTGCTACCATATCGATCTTAGTTTGTTTCCAAGCACCAAGATAAGGAATTTTGGCGAAAGCCCGGCCAAAATTGGCCGGGCTTTCTCGTGCCCCAAGCGGGAATCGAACCCGCACGGCTTTAAAGGCCACTGGATTTTGAGTCCAGCGCGTCTACCAATTCCGCCATCAGGGCTGGTAGGGA
>JAEELK010000137.1 GCA_016282655.1 Bacillota bacterium
CGCAGGCTGCGGAAGCCGCGCCTGCCCCGGACGCGGCGCCGGAAAAGGCGGAGGGCGCCGCGCAGCGGCAGGGCAAGCGGAACTACGCGCCCACCGAGGACCGCCCGGAGGTCGAGGGCATCCTGGAGATCGCGGATGGCGGCTTCGGCTTCCTGCGCTTCGACAATTTCCTGACGAGCGAGAACGACATCTACGTCTCGCCCGTGCAGATCCGCCGCTTCCACCTGAAGACCGGCGACAAGATCAAGGGCATCGTGCGCCGCCCGGATCCGGACGAGAAATTCGGCGCGCTGCTCTTCGTGAAAGACGTCAACGGCGACGAGCCCGGCGTGGCCATCCGCCGCCCGGATTTCGAAGACCTCACGCCGATCTTCCCGAACGAGCGGCTCCGCCTGGAGACCACCTCCATGGAGCTGGCCACCCGCATCATCGATCTGGTGGCGCCCATCGGCAAAGGACAGCGAGGCCTCATCGTGGCGCCCCCCAAGGCAGGCAAAACCGTCCTTCTGAAGAAAGTTGCGCACGCCATCGAACGAAATCATCCCGAGGTGGAACTCATCGTCCTGCTGGTCGATGAGCGTCCGGAAGAGGTGACGGACATGCGCCGTTCCATCCGCGGCGAGGTCATCTACTCCACCTTCGACGAGATGCCCACCCACCACATCAAGGTGGCGGAGATGGTCCTTGCCCGCGCGCAGCGCCTGGTGGAGCATAAAAAAGACGTGGTCATCCTGCTGGACAGCATCACCCGCCTGGCCCGCGCCTACAATCTCGTGGTGCCGCCCTCCGGCCGGAGCCTTTCCGGCGGCCTGGACCCGGGCGCGCTCTACCGCCCGAAGAAGTTCTTCGGCGCCGCCCGAAACATGGAAGAGGGCGGGAGCATCACCATCCTGGCCACGGCGCTCATCGAGACCGGAAGCCGCATGGACGACGTCATCTTTGAAGAATTCAAAGGGACCGGCAACATGGAGCTGCATCTGGACCGCAAGCTCTCCGAAAAGCGCATCTTCCCGGCGCTGGACCTGAACAAGTCCGGGACGCGCAGGGAGGACCTGCTCCTGGAACAGTCCGAGATGGAAGCGGTCTGGTATATGCGCCGGGCGCTGGCGAACCGGGACGCGCAGGAAGTGACGGAGCTCATCATCGAAAACCTGCAGCAGACCCGCAGCAACGCGGATCTCGTACAGGTGCTGCGCAAGAGCAAGCTGGAGTATTAGCGGAGGGACGGCATGGATTTCAATAAGATCTTCATCAAGGGCGCCTGCCCCACCAAGGTCGGCGGGCAGGCCGTGATGGAAGGGATCATGATGAAAGGCCCGAAGAAGGACGCCACCGTCGTCCGCTGTCCGGACGGGCGGATGCGCATCCGCATCCGGCCTGTGAAGCCCCGGAAGGGGCTCGCGAAAGTCCCGTTCCTGCGCGGAGTATTCGTCTTTCTGGACTCTCTGATCGAGGGCACGAAGACGCTGATGTACTCCGCCGACGTGCTGGAGCGGTATGCGCAGGACGAGGACGGCGCGGAGAGCGAGCCGGAGGAGGAGAGCCGCTTCTTCGCCTGGCTGGAAAAGCACTTCGGCGAGCGGGCCGCCTGGAACCTCATGATCTACAGCTCCGTATTGCTCGCGGTGCTGATCACCGTGGTGGTCTTCATCCTGGCGCCCACCTGGCTGGTGGATCTCTGCCGGCACTTCACGGAGAGCGCGGTGCTGCTGAACCTGATCGAAGGGCTCTTCCGCATCCTGATGTTCGTGGTCTACGTGCTGGCCATCTCGCGCATGAAGGAGATCCACACGGTCTTCCAGTTCCACGGAGCCGAGCACGAATGCATCCACTGCTTCGAGAACGGCCTGGAACTGACGCCGGAGAACTGTCAGCAGTTTGAAACGCTGCATCCGCGCTGCGGCACGAGCTTTCTGATGTTCGTCTTCGTCATCGCCCTGCTGCTCTTCTCGCTGCTGGGCTGGCCGAATCTCTGGGTCCGCCTGCTCTCTCGCCTGCTGCTGCTGCCGGTCATCGCCGGCCTTTCCTTTGAGCTGCTGCAATGGGCCGGGCGCAGCGACAACTGGATCGTGAAGATCCTCAGCCTGCCCGGGCTGGGCCTGCAGAAGATCACGACGGCAAAGCCCGGCGTGCGCGAGCTGGAGGTGGCCATCGCCGCCATGAAGCCCGTGCTCAGCGAGGAAGGTCCGGCATCCTTCGAAGGCTTCACGGACATGAGCGGAGCCCTTTGGACGGAGGAGGAAGAGGCCGGGGAGGAGACGATAACATGCCTTTAATGATCCGGGATCTGCTTGCCATGGGGGAGAGCCGCCTCGCTGCCGCGGGCTGCGAGAACCCCCGCGGCGACGCGGAAGCCATTTTTCATTTCATGAACCAGGTGGACGCCGCCTACGTCTTCACGCACTATTCGATGGAGCTGGACGACGACCGCTGTGAATACTATTTCGAGTTCATCGATGAACGCTGCAGCCGGAAGCCGCTGCAGTACATGCTGGGCAAGTGCGAGTTCATGGGCCTGCCCTTCAAGGTGAACGAGAACGTTCTGGTGCCCAGACAGGACAGCGAGACCGTCGCGGAACGGGCGCTGGAGCTCCTGAAAGCGCGGCATGCCGGCTTCGGCGGGCTGCAGGTGCTGGACCTCTGCACGGGCTCCGGGGCGCTGGCGGTCAGCATCTGCAGGCTGGCCGGACAGAAGATCCGCATGACGGCCGCGGACCTGAGCCCGGAAGCGCTCGCGGTGGCGCAGGAGAACGCCCGCCTGAACCACGTGGACGGAAGCATCCGCTTCCTGCAGGGCGACCTCTTCGCGCCGCTGCCGCTGGATCGAAAAGGCCGGGGCAAGACGAGCTTCGACCTCATCGTCAGCAATCCGCCCTACATCCCCAGCGCCGTCATCGAGATGCTGCAGCCGGAGGTGCGGGACTACGAGCCGCGCATGGCGCTGGACGGCGGGGCGGACGGCCTGGGATTCTACCGGCGCATCGCCGCGGAGGCCCCGGCCCATCTCAAGGACGACGGCCTGCTGGTATTGGAGATCGGCTGCGAGCAGGGCGCCCCGCTGCGTGAGCTGCTCGAAGCGCAGGGCTTTGGGGAGATCGAGGTGCAGAAAGACCTGGCCGGGCTGGACCGCTGCGTATCCGCCCGCCTGCGGAAATAGACGGACAGGGCCACGGCCGGAAAAAAGTGCTTGCCAAAGGGAAAACGAAATGATAATATAGTTGCGCTGTGCGGAATGCGCGGCAGCATACGGAAAGGAGTGAATCGCATGAAAGAAGGAATCCATCCCGAATACGTGGACTGTAAAGTAACTTGTGCATGCGGTAACGAATTCATGACCAAGTCTCTGAAGAGCGAGATCAGACTGGACGTCTGCTCCGCCTGCCATCCGTTCTTCACCGGTCAGCAGAAGTTCGTAAACCGGGGCGGCCGCGTCGAGAAGTTCAAGAAGAAATACAGCATGGAATAACCACAGAAAAGAACCGGAACCTGGTTTCCGGTTTTTTTTCGCCTTCGATCCCGCCGCTTCTCATGGCTTTTCGGCAGGCCTTGTAGTATAATCCAATATAGTATGGAATGGGATCGATATCGTGAAAGAAAGGATCATCGGAGCGGAAGATGTACGATAAACTGAACTTTCTGGAAGACAAATACGAGGAGCTGAGCGCCAAGGTCTCGGACCCCGCGGTCATCGCGGACCAGAACAGCTGGAAGAAGCACATGAAAGAGATGTCCGAGCTGGAGCCGGTGGTGCTGAAGTACCGCGAGTATAAGAAGGCGGCGGACGACCTCGCCGCCACCAAGGAGATGCTGAACGAGAGCGGCCTGGACGAGGAACTGCGCGAGATGGCCAAGACGGAGCTCAGCGAACTGGAAGAGCGCATCGAGCGGCTCACCGGCGAGATGAAGATCCTCCTCCTCCCCAAAGACCCGAACGACGAGAAGAACGTCATCCTGGAGATCCGCGCCGGCACCGGCGGGGACGAAGCGGCGCTCTTCGGCGGAGACCTGCTGCGCATGTACATGCGCTACGCGGAGCGGCGCGGCTGGAAGGCGGAGCTCATGGACCTGAACGAGACAGGCATCGGCGGCGTCAAGGAAGCCGTGCTCCTCATCAAGGGCCGCGGCGCCTATTCACGCCTGAAATACGAGAGCGGCGTGCACCGCGTGCAGCGCGTGCCGGAGACCGAGAGCGCCGGGCGCATCCACACCTCCGCGGCCACCGTGGCGGTGCTGCCGGAGATCGACGACGTGGAAGTGAAGATCGATCCGAACGACGTTCGTGTCGACGTATACCGCTCCTCCGGCAACGGCGGGCAGTGCGTCAACACCACGGATTCCGCCGTGCGCCTCACGCACATCCCCACGGGCATCGTCGTCACCTGCCAGGACGAAAAATCCCAGATCAAGAACAAGGAAAAAGCCTTCAAGGTGCTGCGCGCGCGCATCTACGACGCGAAGCTGCAGGAGCAGAACAAGGAGATCTCCGAGGCCAGAAAGAGCCAGGTGGGCTCCGGCGACCGCAGTGAACGCATCCGCACCTATAACTTCCCGCAGGGCCGCGTGTCGGACCACCGCATCGGCATGACGCTCTACAAACTGGATTACTTTATGGACGGCGATCTGGACGAGATCATAGACGGTCTCATCACCTCGGATCAGGCCGAAAAGATGAAGAATTTCTAATGGAGACCAGGATCTACGACGTCAGCCGCATGGACGAAGCCGCGCTGGCGCACATCGCGGAGGCCGCGGAGGTGATCCGCCGGGGCGGGCTGGTGGCCTTTCCCACGGAGACGGTCTACGGCCTGGGGGCGGACGCCTTCAACGAAAAGGCCGTGGCGGCCATCTACGAGGCCAAGGGACGCCCTTCGGACAACCCCCTCATCTGCCACATCGCCCGCGCGAGCGATCTGGGGCAGCTGACCCCGCGCCTCTCGGAGGAGATCGTGAAGCTGGCGGACAATTTCTGGCCGGGGCCGCTCACGATGGTCCTGGAAAAGAAGCCGGCGGTGCCGGATCGGACCACGGGCGGGCTTTCCACCGTGGCGGTGCGCATGCCGGACCATCCCGCCGCGCTGGAGCTGATCCGCCGCGCGGACTGCCCCATCGCCGCGCCGAGCGCCAACCTTTCCGGCAGACCGAGCCCCACCACGGGCCGTCACGTCATCGCGGATCTGAACGGACGCGTCGACGTGATCCTCACTGCGGAGGACTGCCGCGTGGGCATCGAGTCCACCGTGCTGGATCTGAGCGGCGAGCGGCCCCTCGTGCTGCGGCCCGGCATCCTCACGCCGGAGATGCTCGGCGTCTGCCTCTCGCGTCCCGTGGAATTCGACCCGGGCGTGGTGGCGCAGACCTGCGTGCATGCGGAAGACCTTGAAAAAGAAGGATTCCTGCCCGGACAGGTGGACGCGCCGAAGTCGCCGGGCATGAAATACAAGCACTACGCGCCCAAGGCGGAGATGATCGTCCTGGAAGGGCAGAAAGACCGGGTGCGGGAAGAGGCGGAGCGCCTGGCCCGCGTGAACGAAGCGCTGGGCCGCCGCGTGGGCATCCTCTTCTTTGAGGAGCAGGCCTTCGTGGAGGCGGCGCACGATTTCTTCGCGCGTCTGAGAGACATGGACGAAGCCGGCGTGGACCTCATCCTGGCGGCAGCCCTGAGCGACAAAGACCAGGTGGGCTTTGCGGTGATGAACCGCATGCTGAAGTCCGCCGGCTATCATATCGTCAGCGTCAAATAGCGGCGCCACACCCCGCCGCGGCGGGGATCCCCGGAAGGAAGAAAGGAATAGGACCATGAAGATCGCAGTCGCAAGTGACCACGGCGGCTTCACGCTGAAGGAAGCCCTGAAGGCGCATCTCCTGGAGCGGGGCTTTGAAGTGGAAGACCTCGGTACACACAGCGAGGACTCCGTCGACTACCCCGTCTACGGAGAGGCCTGCGCCCGCTATGTGGCGGAAGGAAAGGCGGAGCGCGGCATCGTCTGCTGCGGCACTGGCATCGGCATCTCCATCGCCGCGAACAAGGTAACGGGCATCCGCTGCGCGCTCGTCACGAA
>JAEELK010000016.1 GCA_016282655.1 Bacillota bacterium
CGCAGAGGATACAAAAAGCCGCCCGCGGCCTGCGGGCGGCTTTGTTTTTGTGCGTTTGGGCGGCCGAGCCCTGTCCGGGAGCGGCCGGGGCGCTAGCGCAGGGGCTGCGTAAAGCCGAACTCGGCCATGCTGTAGCCTTTGCCCGGGTAGAGCCAGTCGCAGAGATGATCGCCCCAGAGGACCAGATCTCTGAGGCTCGCCGCGTGCATCTGCCCGTCCACCTCCCGGGTCGTTTCGGGCCCTTCGTAGGCGGTCCAGGGAAGGGCGGCCTCCGCGGAGAGCGCGCGCGGATCCACCACGCTGAAGCCGGCCGCGCCCGCGGCGGGATTGCTCTCGCTGCGCAGCGAGAAATCCGAATAGCATGCCAGGCCGGAGGCCTTCAGGAAGAGGCGGGTGGTGAAGACGGATCCGGACACGGTCTTCGTGTTCTGCAGGATGAGCGTCTCGTTGACGTCGTCGTAGATCAGGGCGCGCTCGGTGCCGTTCTGCGCCTGCGCGAAGGCGGGGAAGCCGTCCGCTCTGCTGTTCTGCGCGCTGTTCATGGCAGCGACCGTCCGGAGGGAGCGGAACATCGCGGCGCGCGTTTCGACGTCGCCTTGATCGGCCGCGCTCTCTTTGCTCCAGAATGCGGCGTCCATGCTGCGGTCGAGGCTGTAGTGCGCGACCGCTTTGGGACGGTACGCGTCGGAGAAGGCCTCGGCGGAGAAGACGCCGGAGGCGATCAGCTTTTCCGCCAGGGTCGTGTCCGCGCCCTTCAGCCGCGTGTTCAGCGCCTGATAGGAGAGCAGGACCACGTCGGAGCGGAGGAAGTCCTCCGTGTCCACCGCGTCGCTCAGGAGCCCGATCCCTGCGGCCAGGGCAAAGGGCTGGTCCCAGGAGAAGTCCGCGTTCTGCGCGTCGGAATAGCCCAGCGCCCGCAGGACGAAGGTGAGGTAGTTGGCCGCGCTGCTGTTCCCGGTGCCGAAGCTCGTGGCGGAAACGCCCTTGGTCAGGCCGTTCTCATAGGCGTAGCCCACGTAGGGATCCGCCCAGGCCGGCACGTCTGTGAAGGGATGGCTCCAGCTGCCGCCGAGCGCGTCCGCCTCTTTGCCCAGCAGGCGCAGCAGCATGACGATCGCCTCCACGCGGCTCGGGCTCCGGTCCAGCGCGTAATCAGTTTCCGATACGCCCTGGAAGAGCGAGAGCGTCTTCAGGCCGTCTGCCAGCCGCGTCTCCCGGGAGAAGTCCTGGTGCGAGCCGGCAAAGACCATGCCGGAAGAGAGCGCGCAGAGGAGCAGGGCGGTCAAAAGAACGGTAAGGGTCTTTTTCATCTTTGAAGTCTCCTGTTTATTCAAAAAGATCCCGTACGATCGGGGCCACGGCTTCCGCCAGCTTCGCGTGTTCTTCGGCGGGGAGATGCAGGCCGTCGATGCTGCTCGCACGGACCAGCGGCGCCGCGTCCAGGAAGGCCGCGCCGAAGCGCGCCGCGACGGCCTTTGCCCTGCGGCCGAAGTCTTCGGAGCGGGCGATGGACTCCTCGGTGAACTCTTCGTCCAGCTTCAGCACGCCGCGGTCCACTGCGGGCGGGGAGATGATCAGCATCTTCGGGACCGGCTGGGAATTGCTCTCGCAGATGTCCCGGACGCGCTCGCAGTAGAGGCCCAGCGCCTCCTGCATGGCGTAGTTGGAGCTGCGCAGATAGTCCTTGTAATCGTTGGTGCCCAGCATGAGGACGAAAAGATCCAGCGGGCAGTGGCTCAGGAGGATGGCCTCCAGGCTCGCGAGGCCGTTGCGCCCCGGGCAGATGGGGTCTTCGAAGGCGGTGGTGCGGCCGTTGAGCCCCTCTTCGATGATACGGTACTCCGGCCCGAGCAGCGCCTGCAGGCGGCCCGGCCAGCGGGTCGCTTCGTCGAAGCGGCAGTGCGGGGCGTCCGGCCGGTAGCCCCAGGTGTTGGAATCTCCGTAGCAAAGAACGTGGATCATATCTCACTCCTTCCCGCGCGCCGTCCCTGGCGGAGCGCTCTCGGCACCGCGACGAGGAAGACCGCCGTGCCCATGGCTGCGATGACGATGGAACTGTATAGCATGGGATAAAGGCCGAGGCCTTCTATCATGATGCCGCCGAAGAGGTTGCCCAGCGCGTTGCCCAGCGAATAGGCCGCGGTGATGACGGACTGGCCCTTCACCATGTCGTCGAGCCCGGTGCATTCCTGCGCGTAGTACATCTGCACCGGCGAGTGGAACGAGTAGGTGATGCCCTGCATCAGCTCTATGAAATAGAGGTGCCGCACGTCCGTGGCCAGCACGAACATCAGCATCTTCGCGACGTAGGCGAAGCCAGCGAAGACGAGCAGGCGGTAGGAGCCGAAGCGGCTGTGAAAGCGCCCGAAGAGGAGCAGCACGGGCGCCTCGATGAGGGTCGCCCAGCAGAGGGCGATGCCGACGTCCGCGCTTCCGCCGCCGAGGTGCTGCGCCAGGTTGATCATGTAGGTCTCCGTCATGATGTGGACGAGGGCGATGAAGAGGACGCCCAGCACGGAGAACATGTACCATTTGTATTTTCGCATGAAGAGCGGAAGACTGCAACTCTCTCCGCGCAGCTGCTGCCCGGAGATGACGCTTCCCTTTGCCGCCGCGGGATAGCTCAGGCTGATGAAGGCGAAGAGGAGGGAGGCGGCGATGGCGAGGAGCAGCATGACGTCCGGGTCGTAGTACTGCAGCGCGTATCCGACGAGCAGGGAGGCGCCGGCGAAGGAGAGCGTGCCGATGCCGCGGCCCACGTTGTAGCTGATGCGCCAGCCCCGGCTGCCGAAATAGACGATGATGGAATTGAGCAGCGGGATCTGCATGTCGAGGAAGGCCACCGCGACGACGTAGAGCAGGCAGAAGCAGAGGCGGGGCAGGGGCACGAAGCGGAGCAGGGCGAAGAGGAGGGCGGCGGTGAGCGCCAGCCCGGTCATGAAGACGGGGATGAGGTTCCGCTTCGAGCGGTCCGCGCGGCTGGCCAGCAGGGGCTGCAGGGCAAAAGAAAGAAAGCTCGCGCCGAAGAGCACGAAGCCGACGCTTGCCGTGGAGAAGCCCTTCGCGAGCAGGAAGGTGGCAGCGAAGGAATAGGAGCAGCAGAAGGCCGTCCAGAAGGCTGCCTGATGTAGGGTGTAGCGGAAGGTCAGATCATTTTTCATGGTGGAATCCCGTGCCTCGGGAGCGCCTCTGCGGACCCGGCCCGCCCCCGGGGATCGATCGAATACAGTATAGCACACGCCGCCCGAAGAAATCATGATATTCTGCGGAAAAGCGGGGCAAGAACGCTGTGCAGACAGCCTGTTTTGTGGTACAATCATACTGCGGTATTTTTTTCCCCGCGGCGCGGAGCGCCGGCAACGCAAAAAGGAGCGAGCAAGGCATGGATTACGCAAAAGAAGCACTGAAAAAGCACGCTGAATGGCAGGGCAAGATCGAAGTCTGCGGACGCGCGCCGCTGGAAACGGCGGAGGACCTTTCCCTGGCCTATACCCCCGGGGTGGCACAGCCCTGTCTGGAGATCCAGAAGGATCCCGCCCTCAGCTACGTCTATACCAGGCGCCACAACCTCTGCGCCGTCATCACGGACGGCTCCGCCGTGCTCGGCCTGGGCAATATCGGCCCCGAGGCCGGCATGCCGGTCATGGAAGGAAAGTGCGCGCTCTTCAAGCGCTTCGGCGGCGTGGACGCCATTCCCCTCTGCGTGAAGACCGGCGACGTGGACGCCTTCGTGGAGACCGTCTATAACATCTCCGGCTCCTTCGGCGGCATCAATCTGGAAGACATCGCCGCGCCGCGCTGCTTCGAGATCGAGCGCAAGCTGAAAGAACGCTGCGACATCCCCATCTTCCACGACGACCAGCACGGCACGGCCGTCATCGTGCTCGCGGGGCTCCTCAACGCCCTGAAGCTGCTCGGCAAGAAGCCGGAGGAGGTCCGCGTGGTCTCCTGCGGCGCGGGCTCCGCAGGCATCGCCACGGCCAAGCTGCTTCTGGCCTACGGCTTCCGCGACCTGCTGCTCATCGACCGCAAGGGCATCGTCTGCGAAGGGCAGCCCGGCCTCAATCCGGCCAAGGAAGAGATCGCCCGTCTGAGCAACCGGGAAAAGAAGACCGGCAGCCTGGCGGACGCCGTGCGCGGCGCGGACGTCTTTCTCGGCACCTCCGGCCCGGGCATCTTCACGAAGGAGATGGTCGCCAGCATGAACAAAGACGCCGTCGTCTTCGCCTGCGCGAACCCCGTCCCGGAGATCTATCCGGACGAGGCGAAGGCCGCCGGCGCCGCCGTGGTCGCGACCGGCCGCAGCGATTATCCCAACCAGATCAACAACGTGCTGGCCTTCCCCGGCATCTTCCGCGGCGCCTTCGACGTGCGCGCCTCCGAGATCAACGAGGAGATGAAGATGGCCGCGGCCAAGGCCCTGGCGGGGCTCATCGGAGACGGAGAGCTGAGCGCCGAATACATCATCCCCGGGCCCTTCGACCCGCGCGTGCCGCAGGCGGTGGCCTCGGCCGTGGCGCAGGCCGCCAGAGAGAGCGGCGCGGCGCGCATCTGATCCGAAAAGGAGATCCGCATGGATTACCGCATCGAACACGATTCCATGGGCGAGGTCCGGGTGCCGGCAGACAAGTTCTGGGGCGCCCAGACGCAGCGCTCCCTGGAGAACTTCCCCATCGGCCGCGGCTGCGAGCCCATGCCGGAGGAGATCATCCGGGCCTTTGCCTGCCTGAAGCAGGCGGCGGCCCTGGCGAACCGCGCCCTGCTGCCGGAGCGCATGACGCAGGAAAAATGCGACGCCATCTGCGCGGCGGCGGAGGAGATCCGCGGCGGCGCGCTCGCGGCGCAGTTCCCGCTGGTCGTATGGCAGACCGGCTCCGGCACCCAGAGCAACATGAACGTGAACGAGGTCATCGCCGGCCGGGCGAACGCGCTGGCGGGGCGGAAGCTGCTGCATCCCAACGATGACGTCAACATGTCGCAGTCCTCCAACGACACCTTCCCCAGCGCCCTGCACGTTTCGGCGGTGCTGAGCCTGGAGAGCGGGCTCCTGCCGGCGCTGGACGCCCTCATCGCCACCTTCCTCCGCCTGGAGAAAGAGAACGAGGGCGTGCTCAAGTCCGGCCGCACCCATCTGCAGGACGCCGCGCCCATCGCCTTTTCGCAGGAGATCTCCGGCTGGCGGAGCAGCCTGGAAAAGGATAGGGAGATGATCCTCCTCTCCCTGCCGCCGCTGCGGGAGATCGCCCTGGGCGGCACCGCGGTCGGCACCGGCCTGAACGCCCCGCAGGGCTTCGGGGAGCGGGCCGCGGAGGAGCTCTCGCGGATCTGCGGCAGCGCGTTCCGCAGCGCGGAGAACAAATTCCACGCGCTCAGCTCCCGGGACGAGATCGTCTTCGCGCACGGCGCGCTGAAGGCGCTGGCCTGCGACCTCATGAAGATCGCGAACGACGTCCGCTGGCTGGCCAGCGGACCGCGCCTGGGCCTGGGCGAGATCCGCATCCCGGAGAACGAGCCCGGCTCTTCCATCATGCCGGGCAAGGTGAACCCCACGCAGTGCGAGCAGGTCACCATGGTCGCCGTGCAGGTCATGGGAAACGACGTCGCGGTCGGCATGGCCGCCTCGCAGGGCAATTTCGAGCTCAACGTCTTCCTGCCCGTCTGCGCTTACAACTTCCTGCAGTCCGCCCGCCTGCTCGCGCAGTCCATGGCATCGTTCAACGAGCGCTGCGCCGCCGGCATCCGGGCCGACCGGGAGAAGATGGCGGAGAACCTCAGGCGCTCTCTCATGACCGTCACCGCGCTCAGCCCGCGGATCGGCTATGAGAACGCCGCAAAGGCGGCAAAATACGCGCACGAGACCGGAGCCAGCCTGCGGGAAGCCTGTCTGGCCCTCGCGCTCCTTTCCGGCGAAGAGTTCGATCTGCTGTACCGGCCGGAAGAAATGGTTTGAAAAGGAGAGGACCGATGAAAAAAGTAGGCATCGTCATGGGGAGCGACAGCGACCTGCCCGTCGTGCAGAAGGCTGTGGATCTGCTGAAGCAGCTCGAGATCCCCTATGAAGTCCACATCTATTCCGCGCACCGCACGCCGGAGGAAGCGAAGCGCTTTGCCGAGAACGCCCGCGCGGCGGGCTTCGGCGTCCTCATCGGCTTCGCGGGCATGGCGGCCAATCTGGCCGGCGCGCTCGCGGCGAACAGCACCCTGCCGGTCATCGGCGTGCCCTGCCGCGGCGGGGCGGGGGACGGGCTGGACGCCCTGCTCTCCACCGTCCAGATGCCGAGCGGCATCCCGGTGGCGACCGTCGCCCTCAACGGCGGCGCCAACGCGGCCATCCTGGCGGCGCAGATCCTCTCCCTGGAAGATCCTGCGCTGGCCGAGCGCCTGGCGGAACGGCGCAGGCAGGACGCGGCGCGCGTGCTGGAAAAAGACGCCGCCCTGGAGATCTGAAGGAGACAGAGATGAAACAGAAAAGCGCTGGCATGGGCCGCGGGGCAGAACGGGCGCCGCGGCAGGAAGGAGAGTCGGAATAATGGGCGGTTTCTTCGGCGCGGTCACCAAAGACCGCCAGGTGGTCCTGGATGTTTTCTTCGGGGTGGATTATCACAGCCACCTGGGGACCCGCAACGCCGGCATGGCTTTCTGGGACCCGGAAGAGGGCTTCACCAGAGAGATCCACAACATCGCGAACGCGCCCTTCCGGGCTAAATTCGAGGACAATCTGGCCGGCACGCGCGGCACCAGCGGCATCGGCTGCATCAGCGATTCCGACCCGCAGCCCCTTCTGGTCCGCTCGCACCTCGGCCTCTACGCCATCACCACCATCGGCATCATCAACAACGCGGAGGAGCTGATCGAGCGCTATTTCTCCACGCACGATCACCAGTTCATGGCCATGAGCTCCGGCCGCGTGAACACCACGGAGCTGGTGGCCGCGCTCATCAATCAGGGGCAGAGCTTCGTGGAGGGCATCCTGAACGTCCAGAAGCTCATCGACGGCTCCATGAGCCTCCTGATCATGACGGACCGCGGCGAGATCATCGCCGCCAGAGACCGCCTGGGCCGCACGCCGGTCCACGTCGGCAGGAGCGCGGACGGCTTCTGCGTCTCCTTTGAGAGCTTCACGTTCGAGAAGCTGGGCTACGAAGACAACTATGAGCTGGGGCCGGCGGAGATCGTCCTGCTGGAGCCGGAGAAGCTCACGCAGCTCTCCCCGCCGGGCGAGGAGATGAAGATCTGCGCCTTCCTCTGGTCCTACTACGGCTATCCGAACTCCTGCTACGAAGGGGTGAACGTCGAGCTCATGCGCTACCGCAACGGCGCCGTCATGGCCCGCGACGAAGCGGCGCACGGCACGCTGCCGGAGGTGGACTACGTGGCCGGCGTGCCGGATTCCGGCATCCCCCATGCCATCGGCTATTCGCACGAGAGCGGGCGGCCCTTTGCCCGCCCCTTCGTCAAATACACGCCCACCTGGCCCCGCTCTTTCATGCCGGACAGCCAGGCCGTGCGCGACCGCGTGGCGAAGATGAAGCAGCTCCCCGTTCCGGAGCTCATCGAGGACAAGCGGCTGCTCTTCGTGGACGACTCCATCGTCCGGGGCACGCAGCTGCGCGAGACCGTCGATTTCCTCTATGAGTCCGGCGCGAAGGAAGTGCACATGCGCTCCGCCTGCCCGCCCATCATGCACGCTTGCAAATATCTGAACTTCAGCCGTTCCAATTCCGAGATGGACCTGATCGCCCGCCGCACCATACAGGAGCTCGAGGGCGATGAAGGCCAGAAGCATCTGGAGGAATACGCCGACGCCAAGACCGAGCGCGGCCGCTGCATGCTGAAGGCCATCTGCGAGACGCTGGGCTTCGACTCCCTGGGCTACCAGAGCCTGGAAGGCCTCCTGGAGGCCATCGGGCTCGACCGTGAAAAGGTCTGCACCTACTGCTGGACCGGAAAGGAATAACATGAAGGACTCTCATTCCGCGGCCTATGCCGCCGCCGGCGTCAACATCGAGGCCGGCTACGAGGGCGTGCGGCTCATGAAAGAGCACGTGGCCCGCACGAACATCCCCGGCGTGCTCTCCGGCATCGGCGGATTCGGCGGGCTCTTCGCGCCGGATCTCTCCGGCATGAAGGAACCGGTGCTCGTCTCCGGCACGGACGGCGTCGGCACCAAGCAGCGCATCGCCCAGATCCTGGACAGGCACGACACCGTCGGCATCGACTGCGTGGCCATGTGCGTCAACGACATCATCTGCTGCGGGGCAAAGCCGCTGTTCTTCCTGGACTACATCGCCATCGGCCGCAACGTGCCGGAAAAGGCGGCGGCGCTGGTCGCCGGCGTGGCGGAAGGCTGCGTGCAGGCCGGCTGCGCCCTCATCGGCGGCGAGACGGCCGAGCATCCGGGCACCATGGCGCCGGAGGATTATGACCTCGCCGGCTTCTGCGTCGGCGTGGTGGACCGCGGAAAGATCGTGGACAACGAGCGCATGCGGGCCGGAGACCTCATCCTGGCGCTGCCCTCCAGCGGCGTCCATTCCAACGGCTATTCGCTGGTCCGAAAAGTCTTCGACGTGGAGAACGCGGATCTCTGCGCGCCGGTGGAGGCGCTGGGTGGAAAGGGCCTCGGCGAGGTGCTCCTGACCCCCACGCGCATCTACGTAAAGCCGGTGCTCGCCGCGCTCGCCGCGGCGGACGTCCGCGGCATCAGCCACGTGACCGGCGGCGGATTCTACGAGAACATCCCGCGCTCCCTGCCGGAAGGCCTCTGCGCGGTCATCGACAAAAAGACGCTCCGCGTGCCGGCGATCTTCTCCCTTATCCGGGAGAAGGGCGGGGTCTCCGAGCGCGACATGTTCAACACCTTCAACATGGGCGTGGGCATGTGCCTCATCGTGAGCCCGGAGAGCGCCGACGCGGCGCTGGCCGCCCTGCGGGCCGCCGGCGAGGACGCGTGGGTCGTCGGGCGCGTGGAGCGCGGTGAAGAGAAGGTGAGGTTCGAAGGATGAGAGACGGAAAAGCGGACATCGCCGTGCTGGTCTCCGGCGGCGGCACCAACCTGCAGGCGCTCATCGACGCGCAGACGAGCGGCATCCTGACGAGCGGCCGCATCCGCATGGTCATCTCCAGCCGCCCCGGCGTCTACGCGCTCGAGCGCGCCAAAGCCGCCGGCATCCCGGGCTACGTGGTCAGCCGCAAAGAGCTGGGCAGCCCGGAGGCCTTCGAGGCGGAGCTCTGCCGCCTGCTGGACGAAAACGGCATCGACCTCATCGTGCTGGCGGGCTTCCTGAGCATCCTCAGCGCGGATTTCACCGGGCGTTATCCGGAGCGCATCATCAACGTGCATCCCTCGCTCATCCCCAGCTTCTGCGGGGAGGGCTACTACGGGCTCACCGTGCACGAGAGAGCCCTGGCATACGGTGTCAAAGTGACCGGCGCCACCGTGCATTTCGTCAACGAAGTGCCGGACGGCGGGCGGATCATTTTACAGAAAGCAGTTAACGTGGAAGAGGGCGACAGCCCGGAGACCCTGCAGCGCCGGGTCATGGAAGAGGCCGAATGGGTCATCCTTCCCCGCGCCGCGGAGCTGGTCTCGCAGGAACTCGTCGGAAAGGAGAAGGAGCAATGATCGATCTGCTGGAGTTTTTGAGAAACACGAGCTATCCCGGCCGCGGCATCGTGGTCGGCAAGGACACGGTCTACTATTTCATCATGGGCCGTTCCGAGAACAGCCGCAACCGCATCTTTGTCAAGACGGAGGACGGCATCCGCACGGAGGCCTTCGACGCCTCCAAAATGAAGGACCCCAGCCTCATCATCTATCATCCGGTGCGCGAGGTGGAGGAGGCGCTCATCGTAACGAACGGCGACCAGACCGACACCATCGTGGAAGAAGGCGATTTCCGCTGCGCTCTCATGGAACGCGAATATGAGCCGGACGACCCCAACTTCACGCCCCGGATCTCCGCCATCCTCTACGACGACAGCAGCTTCGAGCTCTCCATCCTGAAGAAAAAAGACGGTCACTGCCTGCGGGAGTTCTTCTGCTATGAAGACTGCCCCGAGGGCAAAGGCTACTTCCTCAGCACTTACAAGGGCGACGGCAGCCCGCTGCCCTCCTTCGAAGGCGAGCCCCTGGAGGTGAGCCTCCCGAGCCCGGAGGAGGTCTGGAAGGCCCTGAACGAGGACAACAAGGTATCGCTCTACAGCAACGTGAAAGGCGAAGTCAAGCTCTTCAACAAGCATTTAGGAGATTAGGAAAATGAAAGAATTCGAACTGAAATACGGCTGCAACCCCAACCAGAAACCCGCGAAGATCTACATGAAGGACGGCTCCGAGCTGCCGATCAAAGTGCTGAACGGCCGCCCCGGCTTCATCAATTTCCTGGACGCGTTCAATTCCTGGCAGCTCGTGAAGGAGCTGAAGGAAGCGACGGGCCTTCCCGCCGCGGCGAGCTTTAAGCACGTTTCCCCCGCCGGCGCCGCCGTGGGCCATCCCCTGAGCGAGACCGACCGCAAGGTCTATTTCGTGGATCCCGCCGCGGAGCTCAGCCCCGTGGCCTGCGCCTACATCCGCGCCAGAGGCGCGGACCGCCTCTGCTCCTTCGGCGACTGGGCTGCGCTCTCGGACGTCTGCGACGCCGCCACCGCCGCCTATCTGAAGGTCGAGGTCTCCGACGGCATCATCGCGCCGGGCTACACCGAGGAAGCGCTTGCCATCCTGAAGACCAAGAAGAAGGGCAACTACAACATCGTGGAAGTGGATCCCGACTACGTCCCCGCCGCCCAGGAGTGCAAGGACGTCTTCGGCATCACCTTCGAGCAGGGACACAACAACTTCCGCATCGACGAGGCGCTGCTCGGCAACATCGTCACGAAGAACAAAGAGCTGCCCGAAATGGCGAAGATCGACATGATCGTCGCGCTCATCACCCTGAAATACACCCAGTCCAACTCCGTCTGCTACGTGAAGGACGGCCAGGCCATCGGCGTCGGCGCGGGCCAGCAGAGCCGCATCCATTGCACCAGACTGGCCGGCGACAAGGCGGACAACTGGTACATGCGCCAGCACCCGAAGGTACTCGGCCTGCAGTTCGTGGAAGGCATCGGCCGCCCCGAGCGCGACAACGCCATCGACGTCTACACCTCCAAGGAGTATGAGGACGTCCTGCGCGAGGGCGAGTGGCAGAAATACTTCGCCGTGAAGCCGGAGGTGCTCACGGAGGCGGAGAAGAAGGAATGGGTCGCCACCCAGAGCGGCGTCACCGTCGGCTCCGACGCCTTCTTCCCCTTCGGCGACAACGTGGAGCGCGCCAGAAAGTCTGGCGTACAGTACATCGCGGAGCCCGGCGGCTCCATCCGCGACGACAACGTCATCGAGACCGCGGACCGCTACGGCATGGTCATGGCCTTCACCGGCATGCGTCTGTTCCATCACTAGGAGGCATCTATGAAACTTATGGTGGTCGGCGGTGGCGGCAGAGAGCACGCCATCATCAAAAAACTGCTGGAGAATCCGGCGGTGGACAGCATTTACGCGCTGCCGGGCAACGCCGGCATGGCGAAAGAGGCGGTCTGCGTCGGCATCAAGGCGGACGACGTGCCCGCCATCGTGCGCTTCGCCAAGGAGACGGGGATCGACTACGCTGTGGTCGCGCCCGACAATCCGCTGGTGGACGGCTGCGTGAACGCGCTCGAGGCGGCGGGGATCCCCTGCTTCGGTCCCCGGGCGGAGGCGGCCATCATCGAAGGCAGCAAGGTCTTCGCAAAGGACCTCATGAAGAAATACGGCATCCCCACCGCGGCGTACGAGGTCTTCCGAGACCCCGCCGCCGCGCTGGAATACGTGCGCAGCTGCCCGCTGCCGACCGTCATCAAGGCGGACGGCCTGGCCTTCGGCAAGGGCGTCATCATCTGCATGGAGCGGGAAGAGGCCGTGAACGCCGTGCGCTCCATCATGGAGGAAGGGCAGTTCGGCGCCAGCGGGAACAGCATCGTGGTGGAAGAGTATCTGGAAGGCCCAGAGGTCTCCGTCCTGGTCTTCACGGACGGCAGGACCGCGGTCCCCATGGTCTCCTCCATGGACCACAAGCGCGCGCTGGACGGCGACCGCGGCCTGAACACCGGCGGCATGGGCGCCGTCGCGCCGAACCCCTACTATACGCCGGCGGTGGCGGAGCGCTGCCTCCGGGAGATCATCCTGCCCACCATCGACGCCATGAACAAAGAGGGAAGGACCTTCAAGGGCTGCCTCTACTGCGGCCTCATGATCACGAAGGACGGTCCCAAGGTCATCGAGTATAACTGCCGCTTCGGCGACCCGGAGACGCAGGTGGTGCTGCCGCTCCTGAAAACGGACCTGCTCAGCGTCATGCGGGCGGTCACGGAGGAGCGCCTGGCGGAGCTGCCCGTGGAGTGGGAGGACAAATACGCCTGCTGCGTCGTGGTGGCCTCCGAAGGCTATCCGGAAGCGTATCAGAAAGGCTTTGAAGTCCGCATCCCCGATGCGCTTGCGCCGCAGGTCTACGCGGCCGGCGTTGCGGAGAAGGACGGGAAGCTGGTCAACGGCGGCGGCCGGGTGCTGGGCTGCACCGCGCTCGGCAGCAGCCTGCGGGAAGCCATAGACGCTGCCTACCGCATCGCGGAGCAGGTGGCGTTCGAGCATTCGTATTACAGAAAGGACATCGGCGCGCGGGCGCTCCGGGCACAGGAAGAAAACTGATGGTATACAGAATATTCGTCGAAAAGAAAAGAGAATACGCGGCAGAGGCCGAGGCCCTGCTGACGGAAGCCCGGGCCTTCCTGGGCATCCGGGGGCTGGAAGACGTACGGATCTTCAACCGCTACGACGCGGAGGGGATCCGGCCGGAGCTCTTCGAAGCCGCCCGCGGCACGGTCTTTTCCGAGCCGCAGGTGGACCTCTGCTATGACGCCCTGGATCTGCCGGGCGCGGCGGTCTTTGCCGTGGAGTTCCTCCCCGGGCAGTTCGATCAGCGCGCGGACTCCGCGGCGCAGTGCATCCAGCTGATCTCGCAGGAGGAGCGGCCGCTCATCCGCTCGGCCAAGGTCTATGCCCTCTACGGAAAGCTGACGGAGGCGGAGCTGGCGGAGATCAAGAAATACGTCATCAACCCGGTGGAGGCCAGAGAGGCTTCCCTGGAGCTGCCGGAGACGCTGGCGATGGACTACGTGATCCCCACGGAAGTGGCGGTGCTGACGGGATTCCGGGATCTGGACGAGGCGGGGCTCCGCGCTTTCCTGGCGGACTACGGCCTTGCCATGGACCTCGGAGACATCCGTTTCTGCCAGGAGTATTTCAGCGGCGAAGGGCGCGATCCCAGCATCACGGAGATCCGCATGATCGACACCTACTGGTCGGATCACTGCCGCCACACCACCTTCGGCACCATCATCGACGGCGTCAGCTTCGAGGATCCGCTGCTGCAGAAGGCCTATGAGGACTATCTCCGGCTGCGCAGGGAGCTGGGCCGCAAAAAGCCCGTCTGCCTCATGGACCTGGCGACCATCGCCGTGCGTCAGCTGAAGGCCGACGGTCGCCTCAGCAGGCTGGACGAGTCCGAGGAGATCAACGCCTGCACGGTGAAGATCGACGTGAACGTCGACGGAAAGAAGGAGCCCTGGCTCCTGCAGTTCAAGAACGAAACGCACAACCATCCCACGGAGATCGAGCCCTTCGGCGGCGCGGC
>JAEELK010000138.1 GCA_016282655.1 Bacillota bacterium
GATGCCGTATTCGCGGAAGACGCGCTGGATGACGCGCCCGCGCTCCGCGAGATCGTTGCAGATGACGCCGATCTCGCGGTAGCGGAGGCCCTGCTCGCGCACGAGCCGCAGGATCTCCGCGGCCGCGCTCTCGGCCTCGGCTTCCGGGCTGCCGGCGCGGCAGAAGGCCAGCGGGCTCGCGTCGCCCGAATAGGCCTCCGCGGCGCTGCGGTACAGATTCGCTTCGAGGTAGCGCAGCGCGGGCGCCTGCTCCCGCCGCTCATATTCCGGCGGAACGGCCTGCAGGCTGTGCTCCTGCCCGGCCTCCCGCGCCATCTCCTGAAAGAGCTCCGTCACGCGGGCCGTCAGGGAAAAGATCTCCTCCTCGCCCGGCGCGGCAGGCTTCGGCGTGCCGTTGAGCAGGACCCGCAGACCTCTGCTGTGCAGGAGCAGGCCCCGCATGAGGCGCATGCTCTGCGGCGCGAAGGAATCGAAGCCCCAGACCCAGCAGAGCGACTCCGCCACGCGCGCGGAGCGGGGCAGCGCTTCAAAGAAGAGCTCCTGCAGGTCTTCGCTGTCCAGATAATCCCCGCCGGCCTCTTCATATCGTTTATAGACGATAAGCAGATCGTTCAGCTTCCGGGCGAGCAGGCTGTTCTGCTCCAGCGTCTGCAGGCTCTTTTCCAGATCCTCCGGCCGCACGCCGTACTGCTTCATCTGCGAGATGCTGTCGTTGCAGAGCTCCAGGAAATGGATGTTCTGCTCCAGCCCGCGGAAGACCTGCAGCTCGGCGCCGCGCAGCACCTTGCTGAGCAGGATCTGCCGTCCGTTCTTGTCCACGACCGGCCGGGCGGCGCCGCCCACCTCCTGCAGCACCAGGGACTTCAGGCGGTTCGGGGAGAGGATCTCCAGCTCCAGGATGCCGCTGCTGTTCAGATGCTTGAACGCGCTGCGCTCCGCCTGCAGGGTGAACTGGTCCGGCACCAGCAGGAGGATGCGCCCCGCCCCGCCCTGCTCCCGCAGCCGCAGGAGCGATCTTTGGATCTCATCAAAAAGGAAGCGCTCCTTCTCCATGTCTTCCCGTCCGTAGAACAGTTTTAACATGCCGCGCCTCCTTTCTGTTTTCGTATTCTGTTTGCCCGCGGCCCAGACGCGCGCCGCGTCCGAGGGGCTCTGCGCCTTCCTCAGATCAGCCGCAGCAGGTCCTCGGCCTTCTCGATCATATGCTCCGGCTTGCGCTCTCCCACCAGCTCCTCCGGCGGGATGGCCTGCTGCCAGCCCACCAGCACGAATTCCACGCCGGCGTTCTTGGCGCAGAGCAGGTCGAAGTAGGTGTCGCCCACCATGAGGCACTTTTCCTTCTCCGCGCCCAGGCGCTCGATGGCCTTGAGCAGCGGATCCGGGTGCGGCTTGTGGATCGTCACGTCGCAGGCGGTGATGAGGTCGTCGAAATACTGCGCCAGCTCATACTTCGCGAGGCCCTCCAGCGTGGTCTCCTTCACGCGCGAGGTGAGCAGGCTCAGCTTCAGGCCGCGCGCCTTCAGCTCCGCCAGCAGCTCCCGCATCCCCGGAAAGACCGTGATGTCCTTTCCGAAGAACTCGCGGTGATAGCTGCGGTAGACCTCGATGGACTCCGCCACGGGCACGTCCGGAAAGACCCGCGCCATGGTCTGCTCCAGCGGTTCCCCGAAGGTGCGGATGATCTGCTCTTCCGGCACCGGCGCGCCGCGCAGCACGGTGTAGGTGTGCTGCCAGGAATTGATGACCACGCGGTTGGTGTTCATGATGGTGCCGTCGAAGTCAAAGACGACTGCCTCGATGCGCAATTATTTGCCCTCTCTCTGCTTGAGCTTCTCGTTGATGAAATAGTCGATGTCGCCGTCCATCACGGCCTGCACGTTGCCCATCTCGGCGTCCGTGCGGTGATCCTTCACCAGCGTGTAGGGGTGGAAGACGTAGGAACGGATCTGGCTGCCCCAGCCGATCTGGCTGAAGTCGCCCTTCAGCTCCTCGATCTTCTCCTTGTGCTCCATCTCCGCGAGCTTGAGCAGCTTGGATTTGAGCACGCGCATGGCCACCTCGCGGTTCTGGTGCTGGGAGCGCTCGTTCTGGCAGGTGACCACGATGTTCGTGGGCAGATGCGTGATGCGGATGGCGGAGTCCGTCTTGTTGACGTGCTGGCCGCCGGCGCCGCTGCTGCGGTAGGTGTCGATGCGCAGGTCGTCCGGATCGATCTCCACCTCGATGTCGTCCTCGATCTCCGGCATCACGTCCACGGAGGCGAAGGAGGTGTGCCTGCGGTTCTGCGTGTCAAAGGGGGAGAGGCGCACCATGCGGTGCACGCCCGCCTCGTTCTTCAGGTAGCCGTAGGCGTTCTCGCCCTTCACGAGCACCGTGGCGTTCTTGATGCCCGCCTCCGGGTCCGGCTGGATGTCCAGCACGTCCATCTTGTAGCCCTTGTCCGCGGCCCAGCGGCTGTACATGCGCAGCAGCATCTCCGCCCAATCCTGGGCCTCCAGGCCGCCCGTGCCGGCGTGCAGGGAGAGGATGGCGTTGTTGCGGTCGTATTCGCCGTCCAGCAGCGTGCGGATGCGCAGGGCTTCCTTCTCTTTTTTATACCGCTCGTAGCTCTTGCGCAGGCCGCCGGCCAGGCTCGGGTCTTCCTCGCCTTCCTCCTGCAGCAGCTCCAGCAGGTCGCGGATGTCCGCGAAATCCCGGCAGAGCGCCTCGTATTCGGCCTGCTTCACCTCGAGCTGTTTCTTTTCCTTGAGCATCTTCTGGGCCGCCTCCGGGCTGCTCCAGAAGTCTTCCTGCTCCATGGCCTCGCCGATCTCCGCGAGGCGCGCCTGCAGGCCGTCCAGATCCAGGGAGCGGCCGAGGTCTTCGAGCTCCGCTTCTTCGCCTGTGATCTCGTAACTAAGCTGTTCCAGCTCGA
>JAEELK010000139.1 GCA_016282655.1 Bacillota bacterium
AAAGGACAAGAAAGGATCTCAAATACCATGGACGCTGTGCGTTTTGAACTGATCAAAAAAGATGCGGGGACGCACGCCCGGCGGGGCAGGCTCATCACGCCCCACGGGACGATAGAGACGCCGGTCTTCATGCCCGTCGGCACCGCCGCCACTGTAAAGGCCATGCGGCCGGAGCAGATCGCGGAGATGGGGGCGGGCATCCTGCTCTCCAACACGTATCATCTCTTCCTGCGCCCGGGGCACGAGATCGTGCGCGAGGCCGGCGGACTGCATAAGTTCATGAACTGGAACGGCGCCATCCTCACGGACAGCGGCGGCTTTCAGGTCTTCAGCCTGGGCGCGCTGCGCAAGATCACGGAGGAGGGCGTCAGCTTCCGCTCGCACATAGACGGCTCCAAGCGCATGCTGAGCCCGGAGATCTCCATGGAAGTGCAGCACGCGCTCGGCTCGGACATCATCATGGCCTTCGACGAATGCGCGCCGTATCCGGCGGATCGGCGCTACGTACAGAACTCCATGGCAAGGACCCACCGCTGGCTTGCCCGCTGCAAGGCGGCGCATACGGACACGGAGCGCCAGTCGCTCTTCGGCATCATGCAGGGCGGCACCTACGCGGACCTGCGCGCGGAGAGCGCCAAGGCCGTCACGGATCTGGAGCTGCCCGGCTATGCCATCGGCGGGCTTTCCGTGGGAGAGCCGAAGCTCCTCATGTACGAGATCATGGATGGCTGCGTGGAGCTGCTGCCGCAGGAGAAACCACGCTATCTGATGGGCGTCGGCAGCCCGGACTGCCTCTTCGAGGGCGTCGAGCGCGGCATCGACATGTTCGACTGCGTGCTGCCCACCCGCATCGCCAGAAACGGCGCGGCCATGACCTCGCAGGGCCAGCTGAACATCAAGAACGCGCGCTTTGAGCGCGATTTCGGCCCGCTGGACCCGAACTGCGGCTGCTACACCTGCCGCAACTATTCCAGAGCCTATCTGCGCCATCTCTTCAAGTGCGACGAGATCCTTTCCTCCATGCTCCTCACCACGCACAACCTCTACTTCCTGATCAAACTCATGGAGCGGATGCGCCGGGCGCTGGACGAAGGGACGTTCTCCGCGCTGAAGAAGCAGTTCTTTGCGGATTATTATCACGGAGAAGAGATCTCATGAGCGCGCTTTGTCCCCAGCGGGAGCGCTGCGGCGGCTGCCGCTACCAGGGCGTTCCCTATGCCGAACAGCTGAAACAGAAGGAAGCGGAGGTCCGCGCGCTCTTCGCGGCGGCGGAGCTCGTCCCGGAGCGCATCTGTCCCATAGAGGCGGCGCCGGCGGAAGGCTCCTACCGCAACAGGATGGACTACAGCTTCGGCAACGAGCGGGTCGACGGCCCGCTCTGCCTCGGCATGCACAGGGCCGGGAGCTACATGTCCGTGCTCACCACGGACTGTTGTCAGCTGGTCCACCCGGACTTCAACCGGATCCTGCGCGCCACGCTGGACTTCTGCGCCGCGAAGGGATACAGCTTCTACCATCAGAAGAAAAAGACCGGCTTTCTGCGCAATCTGGTGCTCCGCCGCGGCGTCCGCAGCCGCGAGATCCTCCTGAACCTGGTGACGAGCACGCAGGACGCGTTCGACTGGCCGGGCTATCTGGAGCTCCTGGACGCGCTGCCGCTGGAGAACGCGCTCTGCGGCATCCTGCACACGCTGAACGATTCCGTGGCGGACGCCGTCCTCTGCGACGAGCTGCGCGTCATCCGGGGCAGGGACTATTATGAAGAAGAGATCCTGGGGCTGCGCTTCCGGGTCTCCGCCTTTTCATTTTTCCAGACGAACGTGGAAGCGGCGGAACGTCTCTACCGCGAGGCGCTGGCGCTGATCCCGGATCTGGAAGGCAAGACCGTCTATGATCTCTACTGCGGCACGGGGACCATCACGCAGGCCCTGGCGCAGCGGGCGAAGCAGGCCATCGGCGTGGAGCTGGTGGAGGAGGCGGTCTGCGCGGCGCGGCGCGCGGCGGCGGACAACGGCCTGGACAACTGCAGCTTTCTGGCGGGCGACGTGCTGAAGGTCCTGGACGGGATCGCGGAGCAGCCGGACGTCATCGTGGTGGATCCGCCGCGCAGCGGCATCCATCCCAAGGCCTGGAAGAAGATCCTCTCCTACGGCGTGCCGCAGCTGCTCTACATCTCCTGCAATCCGAAGACCATGGTGCAGAACCTGCAGAGCGCCGCGGACTACGGCTACCGCCTCGGGACCGTCAAGCCCTACGACAATTTCCCTTTTACGAAGCACATCGAGTCGGTCTGTCTGCTGAGCCATACAGACTGAAGGAGAGACGCCGATCCGAAGAGGCGCCGGCCGCCCGGCCGGGATCCGGGACAATGAAATGAAAGCGGTGAAAGCAATGGAAGAAATCAAAGAGAAGAAGCGCAGATTCAAGGGAAACAATCTCCTGTGGATCCTTTTTCTCGTAATGGCTCTGTATATTATCCTCTCGTCACTTCCGGCCGGACTGATCGATCGGCTCCTTGCCCCTATGGGGGCCGATTCTCCGGCGATCGCGTTCATCAATTATTATTACGCGTATACTGTGTCACCGCTCATCCTGCTGTTCATCGTCTGCGCGGTCGTGAAAAAGAATCACTTTATCCTCAGATCCTTTCTCCCGAAGGGCGCCTGCAGGGATCACAGGATAGAGGTGGTCGAGGACACTTATGAAGCATCGCAGGAAAACACCTGGAAGAACCTGCTGCTGGGGCTGTTCCTGGGATTTCTGACGAATGCCGCCTGCATCCTCTGCGCGACGATCCACGGCGACCTCAGATTCTCCCTGGATGCCGGCATCGCGATGCTTCCCATATTTCTTTACGCGCTGCTGATGGTCTTCATCCAGAGTTCCTCCGAGGAACTCTGGTGCAGGGGCTATCTGTATGAGAGGATCTGCATCCATTATCCGCTCTGGCTGGCGGTGCTGGTCAACGGGGTCTTTTTCGGCCTGTTCCACATCTTCAACGACGGCGTCACCGTTCTTGCGATCGTCGACATCACGCTCTGCGGCTTTTCTTATTCCCTCGTCCGCTGGTACACGGGCAGCATCTGGATCGTCATGGGCATGCATACGATGTGGAATTTCACGCAGAATTTCATCTTCGGCCTGCCGAACAGCGGGCTCGTATCCGAGGTCTCCATCTTTCGCGTGGACGCCATGAACGCCGTGAGCAATCTGATCTATGACTACGACTTCGGGGTAGAGGGGGCGCTCCCCTCGGTGCTGACCGAGATCGCGCTCTGCGTCATCGTCCTCTTGCTCGCGAAGAAAGAGGGCAGGCTCGGAGAGCTGAGGATGAGCTACGAAAAGAAGGCCGCGCTTGCCGCGCAGGCGGAGCGCGAAGCGCCCGGCGCGGAGCTTCAGGGCTAGCGCGGCTCCTTCCCGGAGACGGCGGCGGCAGGGGAGAAGGCCTTGCGCATTCAGGCCGTTTATAGTAAAATAATCTATTATTCTGTCAAAGTCATCATGCCGCGCCGCATCGGCGCTTCCCGGCCGCGGCAAGCACGGAGACGAAGATGAAGGGTCCGAATTACAAATACGTCCGCATCCAGGGCAAGGAGCTTGCCATAAATACGATGCACGCGAAGGGCATCTTCAGCATGTGCTGGAAGCTGATCCAGAACGACGTGATGGACGCGGAGGATGCCGAACTCTACCGCGAGATCGACGCCTGGTTCGCGGAGAACCTGCCCTGGCCGCCGCAGTGCAAGAATCGCGAGCCGGTCATCTGCTGGTTCAAGACGGAGAATTCGGAGGAGATGCTGAAGATGATGCGGCCCGCCATGTGGCTGCTCGAAAAGTACGACCATCCGTATTATCTGGTCTACACGAACACGCCGGGCGAGATCGTCTATGAGGACAAATACCAGATCGTCACGAAGACGGACGGGTTTCTACGGGTCGAAGACCTGCAGCCCTCCTGGTCCCCGCAGGACGAGGAGGAAGCGGAGGAGCAGGCGGAGGAAGGAACAGACCCCGCGCAGGGAGACGAATATTGAACGAGTACTTTACTTATTACGCCGAATCGAATCTCGTATGCATCGTCATCTTCAGCATCCTGCTGCTGCATGACTATTTTAACGTGGACCGGCAGGAGAAGCAGATCAAGTTCGACCATTCGCTGATCGCCTTCATGCTCTACTTCCTCTCGGACTCCGTCTGGGCCGCGATCATCGCCGGGATCTTTCCGTACAACAAGACGACCGTGCTCGTGACGAACACGGCGAACTTCATCCTGATGTCGATGCTCAGCTACATGTGGCTGCGCTACGTGCTGGCGGCAGAGCAGACCCCGAACCGGGAGCGGCCACTCAACCGCTTCCTCATGGTTTTCCCGTTCCTGCTCACCGCGCTGCTGATGGTCGTGGTCTATTTCGTCGCCCCGAAACTGCTGCTGGGCCAGGACCTGACGCTGCAGCCGCTCTACTTCTTCTGCCTGATCACCGTGCCCGCCGTCTACGTCATAGCGGTGCTGATCTATACCTTGCGCAGGATGCACCGGGAAGAGAATCCGCTGGAAAAGAGAAAGCATTTCGCCATCGGCGTCTTCCCGCTGCTCGTGGTCATCGGCGGTCTGCTGCAGACGATCCTGCTCTCGCAGGTGCCCATCTTCTGCTTCTGCTGCACCATCCTGATGCTGATCTACTACATCCGCTCCATGGAGACGCAGATCTCCCTGGACCCGCTGACGGAGCTCAACAACCGCAGCCAGCTGATGCGCTACGTTTCCCTGAAGAGCAATCTCTACCGCGAGGGCCGGCTCACCTACGTGATCATGCTCGACGTCAACGACTTCAAATCCATCAACGACAAGTACGGGCACGCGGAAGGGGACCGGGCGCTGATCATCACCGCGAAGTCCCTCCAGCGGACCGTCAACAAGAATAACGCGCCGGTCTTTCTGGGCCGCTACGGCGGGGATGAGTTCATCCTCATCGCGCATCCGAACGCGGAAGGCGAGATCGAGCCGCTGCTCGCGGAGCTGCGCGCGGAGGTCGAAGCCGCCTGCCGGGCGGAGGGGACGCCTTATCTCATCTCCGTCAGCATCGGCTATGACTGCCTGACGGCGCCCCCGGACAGCATCCAGAAGTGCATCCAGCGCGCGGATATGAAGATGTATCTGGACAAGGAATACTGCAAGCTGCACGGGCGCAGCACGGTCTGCCGCTAAGGGAGAAGAGCGGACCTTCCCGCGCTCCGCGCGGGGCAAGAAAACACGAACATCTATGCTGCATTTCGGCGACAGGAAAGGACAGCATCTCATATGGTCTTAAACAACATCCTGGAGGCGGTGGGCAAAACGCCGCTCATCCGCCTCAACCGCATGCCGGAGCCCGGCAGCGCGGAGATCCTGGTGAAGATGGAGGCGCTCAACGTGGGCGGTTCCATCAAGACCCGCACGGCGCTCAACATGCTGGAAGAAGCGGAGCGGAAGGGCCTGATCGACAAGGACAGCGTCATCGTGGAGCCCACCAGCGGCAACCAGGGCATCGGCCTGGCGCTGGTCGGCGCGGTGAAGGGCTACCGCACCATCATCATCATGCCCGACTCCGTGAGCGCGGAGCGGGCCAAGCTGGTCTGCCACTACGGCGCCAAAGTGCAGTTCATCCACGACGCCGGCGACATCGGGAAATGCATGGACGAGTGCCTGCAGACCGCGCTGCGCATGCAGGAAAAGGATCCGCACGTCTTCGTGCCCCAGCAGTTCACCAACCCGGACAACAAGCTCGCGCAGATCCGATTCACCGCGAAGGAGATCCTGGACGACCTCGAAGGCCCCGTGCACGGTTTCTGCAGCGGCATCGGTACCGGCGGAACGCTCTCCGGCATCGGGGAAGTCCTGAAGGAGCGTTTCCCGGAGATCGAGATCTGGGCGGTGGAGCCGGAGCACGCGGCCATTTTGGCCGGCGGCATGATCGGCACGCACATCCAGATGGGCATCGGGGACGGCATCATCCCGGAGATCCTGAACCGCGAGATCTACGACGACATCTGCATCATCACGGACGAGGAGGCGCTGGACACCGCGAAGCGTCTGGCGCGCGAGGAGGGCCTGATGTGCGGCATCTCCAGCGGCACGAACGTGGCCGCCGCCATGAAGCTCGCGAAGAAGCTCGGTCCCGGCAAGACCGTCGTGACGGTGCTGCCGGACACTGCCGAACGCTATTTCTCAACGCCGCTCTTCGGGGAATAGCAGAGCCTGACGCTGCCTGGGCAAAGGCGATCGAACGATAGAAAAGGACCCTCTATGTCATTTCTGATCGACGGATACCCGCTCTGGATCATCGGCCTCATCTGCCTGGGTGTCTTTATGGCTTCCTTCGTGGACGCCATCGGAGGCGGAGGCGGGATCATTTCGCTTCCGACCTATCTCCTCGCGGGGCTGCCTGCGCATTACGCGCTGGGCACGAACAAGCTCTCCGCGGCCATCGGGACGGTCGCTTCCACGGCGCGCTACATCAAAAACGGCTACGTCGACTGGTTCCTCGGCGTCCCTTCCATCCTGCTGGCGCTCCTGGGCTCGCACCTGGGCACGCGCCTGCAGCTCATGATGGACGAGCGCTATCTGAAATACCTGCTGCTCTTCGTGCTGCCCGTGGTGGCCTTCGTGGTGCTGCGGGAAAAGAGCCTTCCGGAAACGGCGGGGGAGATGGCGCGCGGAAAGCGGGCCGCCATCGTCTGGAGCGCCGCCCTGATCGTCGGCGCCTACGACGGCTTCTACGGGCCCGGCACGGGCACCTTCCTGCTCCTGCTCTTCTGCCGCGCGGCCAAAATGGACGTGCGCACGGCCTCCGGCAACATGAAGCTCGTGAACCTTGCCTCCAACATCGGTTCTCTCTTCACCTCGCTGGCGGCCGGGAAGGTGATGATCGCCATCGGGCTGATCTCCGCGCTCTTCTCCGTGGCGGGGCATTATCTGGGCGCGGGGCTCACCATCCGAAACGGCTCGCGCGTGGTAAAGCCCATCATCCTTCTGGTGCTCTGCCTTTTGACC
>JAEELK010000140.1 GCA_016282655.1 Bacillota bacterium
AGCGCCGGCACGGTGCCCGCCGCGGCGCTCGCAGCGGCCGCCTCCGTCTGCGCCTTCACCTGCGCTTTCACCGCGTTGTCGATGGCGAGCTGCTTCTCCGCCTCCGCGAGCGTCTCCGCCTCCTTCTCTTTCTGGATGCGGGAAGCCTCGCGCTTGAGGCGCCAGCCGTCCAGCAGCTGCGAGAGCGGCGTGTTGATGACCAGCAGCAGCGAGATGACGATGATCGCGAGGCCGATGATCCAGATGCCGGCCGTCCCGATCGCTCCGCTGCAGAGCTTGGCGACGCCGGTTCCGAAGGCGCCGCCGTTGTCCAGGGTCTTGCCGTCCGCGAAGAGCTCCCGGATCAGCTCCAGGCTGAAGGCCTGGGAACCGTAGTTTGCCAGCGAGCGCGTGCCGTTGAGCACCGCCGCGGCAAGAAAGATGAGGATCAGGAAGAAGACGGAGCGGCCGCCGATGTGCGCCGTGCGGCGCGCGAAGAGCAGCAGCCCGTATACGATGATGTAGTATGGAAGCACGTAGGCCAGGAAGCCGAAGACGCCCTTCAGCCCGCCCTGCAGGAGCGTGCCCAGCGCGCCGGTGGCCCCGGTCTGCAGGGAGATCACCAGGAAGGCGCCCAGGGCGATCAGCACGATGCCCCAGATCTCATCCTTGATCTGCTTCTTCCGCAGGAGCTGCTGCGCGGTCGCGGCCGCCGCCTCCGCGCGGGCCTGTTTCTGCTCGCGCTTCCCCGCGCGGTCGTTCTTTCCTTTCGTGTTCTTTCCGGCGCCGGTGGAGGCGCTTTTGGGGGCGCTCTTCGCGCCGTTCTTTTTCTTTTCTTCAGCCATGGCTGCCCTCGATGATGATTTGGATGCCCTATCCGATGAAACTATAGATCAGCACTGCAATTGCAACGATCCAGACGTAATAGGAGAAGTAGTACAGTTTTTTCTTAGATACCAGTTTGATCATCCACTTAATGGCGATGAAGCCGGAGACCGCCGACACGATCACGCCCAGCAGGATGGGCCCCAGCGTGCCTCCTTCGATCCCCGCGGAGATCGCGTCCGGCGCCTCCAGGATGACCGCGCCGAGGATGGACGGCAGGGAGATCAGGAAGGCGTAGCGGACGGCCAGCTCTCGCTCAAGGCCTGTGAAGAGGCTGCCGACGAGCGTGGAGCCGGAGCGCGAGATGCCCGGGCAGATGGCCACGGCCTGGAAGCAGCCCACGATGAAGGCGTCGCGGAAACGCATGTCGTAGATGTTCTTCCAGCCCTTCGCGGCCTTCTCCGCCACCCAGAGCAGGATGCCCGTGATGATGAGGCAGATCGCGATGATCCGGACGGAGGAATAGAGCCCGTTGAAAAAGTCTTCCAGGAGCAGCCCCGCCAGCGCCGTGGGGATGGTCGCGATGACGATCATCACCCCGAGCCGCCGCGTGGGGCTGGAGTTGATGCGCAGCCCCCTGCCGCTGAAGAGATCGCCCAGCGTGCGGAAGAGCTCCGCGATCAGATCCAGGATGTCCCTCCAGAACGCCGCGACCAGCGAGACGAGCGTGCCGAAGTGCAGCAGCACCGAAAAGCAGAGCACCTTGCTCTCGTCCACGCCGAAAAAGTGCTGCAGCAGGGCCAGATGCCCCGAGCTGCTGATGGGCAGGAACTCAGCGAGCCCCTGCGTCAGTCCCAGTATAAACCCCTCTAACCAAGTCATTTCGTTTCCCCTTTTTCCCCAAGTAAAGCTATGTTGACATAATTATTAGTATTATAGCACTCTTCCCTGCCGGACGCAAACAAACAGGATCCGAAGCGCCGCATTTCGCCTTCCGGGGCAAATTTTCTATTTTTTCTGTCTTTTCATTGCAAAACGTCCGCGCGGGGCTTATAATGAATCATTATTTCACATGCACAGGAGGTATCCCCCATGGACAGAAAACCCAATCTGGCAGTCGTCGGCGCCACCGGTCTGGTCGGCAGCACCTTCCTCAAGGTCCTGGAAGAGCGCGATTTCCCCTTCGAGAACCTCTACCTCATGGCTTCGGCCAAATCTGCCGGCACCACTGTCACTTTCCGGGGCAAGGACTATGTGGTGGAAGAGCTCAACGAGCACTCCTTCGATAAACCCATCGACATCGCCCTCTTCTCCGCCGGCGGCGCGGCCAGCGAGAAGTACGCCCCCATCGCCGCAGCGCACGGCGTCACGGTCGTGGACAACAGCAGCACCTGGCGCATGGACCCCGAGGTCCCGCTGGTCGTTCCCGAGGTGAACCCGCAGGACATCGAGTGGAACAAGGGCATCATCGCCAACCCCAACTGCTCCACCATCCAGGCCATGCTGCCGCTGAAGGCACTGGAGAAGTTCGGCATCAAGCGCGTGGTCTATTCCACCTATCAGGCGGTCTCCGGCTCCGGGCTCAAGGGCATCAGCGACCTGCGCGAAGGCCTGGCCGGCAACGACCAGTGCAAGGCCTACGCCCATCCCATCGCCAACAACTGCCTGCCCCACATCGACGTCTTCCTCGAGAACGGCTACACCAAGGAAGAGATGAAGATGATCAACGAGACCCGCAAGATCCTCGGCAGAGATGATCTGCGCGTCACGGCCACCACGGTCCGCGTGCCGGTCTTCGAGTCCCACAGCGAGTCCATCAACGTCGAGTTCGAGAAGCCCTTCACCATGGGCGAGATCCGCAGCGCGCTGAGCGAGTTCCCGGGCATCGTGGTCATGGACGATCCCGCGCACAACGTCTATCCGCTGGCCCGCGAGGCCGCCGGCACGGACGCGGTCTACGTCGGCCGCATCCGCAGGGACGAGAGCGTGGACAACGGCATCAACCTCTGGGTGGTCGCGGACAACATCCGCAAAGGCGCCGCCACCAACGCCGTACAGATCGCGGAGAAGCTGCTTTAAGGCAGTCCGCGCTGCGCGGAAGGCACAAGAAGAACGAAAGAGGATGTTCCCCGACGGGACATCCTCTTTTTTCGCAATTTCTATTATGATGAGCGCACCCGGCCGGCGCCGGCCCGCGGCCGCGCCTTCCTGTTTACGCGTTTCGCTTTTCCGGCGCCGCAAGCCCCGCGGCCTCGTAGAGCAGCGCGTTGCAGACGGCCGCGGCCACAGTGCTGC
>JAEELK010000141.1 GCA_016282655.1 Bacillota bacterium
TCTTCGGCGGCTGACTCCCGTTTCCTTCTTTCTGACAATAACTGTATTATGTCAACTTTGCTCTGATCCTCGATCTGCTTCGCTTCGATCCGCTGATCTGCGGCAGCCGGCCGGCTCAGATCTTGGCCGGGAGCTTCTTTCCGCGCTTCTCTCCCTTGCTCTTTGATCGGGGCTGCCCAGATGGCGGCGGGCTGCGTCTGCGCTTCGCGCTGCACGGTCTGGATCGCCTCCCTGCCGCGCAGGGTCTGTTTCAGCGCGGATTCGAGGAAGGCGCGCACCCCTGCTTCGTCCCGGAAGCGGATCTGCGTCTTGTTCGGATGGATGTTCACGTCCACCGCGCCGGGTTCCGTCTGCAGGAAGAGATAGACCGAGGGGCTCTTTCCCCCGAGATCGGTCTCCGCGTACGCGGCCTTGACGCTCTCGTCCAGCGCCCTGCTCTCGACAGCCCTGCCGTTGACGAAGAAGACGTTGTGCTTTCCGCGGCTCCTGCAGGCGTCCGGACGGCTGTGATAGGCCTCGATCCGCAGTCCGTCCGACTGCGCCTCCGTGTGGAGCAGACCCTCCGCCTTTTCGTTCGGAAAGACCGAGAGGATGCAGCGCAGCCGGTCTCCGTCTCCGCGCGTGTGAAAGAGGATCTCCCCGTTGTTCAGAAAGCGGAAGGCGATCTCCGGATAGGCCAGCGCCATGCGGGAAAGAAAGTCTCCGATGCGGCCCGCTTCCGCGGCGTCGCTGCCGAGGAACCTGCGCCGCGCCGGCGTGTTGTAGTAGAGGTCCGTGACCAGAAAGCTGCTGCCGGTCTCGCAGCCGCAGGGAGACTGTTCGAGCAGCTCTCCGCCGTGCAGGTTCAGATGGCTGCCGCTCTTTTGCCCGGCCGTTTTCGTAAAGAGCTCGACCTTGGAGACGGCGGCGATGGAGGCCAGCGCCTCTCCGCGGAAGCCCAGCGTGGCGATGCATTCCAGGTCCTCCGCGCGGCGGATCTTGCTCGTCGCATGGCGCAGAAAGGCGATGGGCGCCTCCTCCGGCTCGATGCCGCAGCCGTTGTCCGTGACCCGCATGGACTCCTTGCCGCCCTTGCGGATCTCCACGGTGATGCGGTCCGCGCCGGCGTCCACGGCGTTTTCAACAAGCTCCTTGATGACGGAGAGCGGCCGTTCGACCACTTCCCCGGCGGCGATCTTGTCCGCCACCGCCTTGCTCAGTTGTTGGATCTTCATATCAGTTCTTCCTTGCGGCCTCCTGCAGTTCCTCCAGGATCCGGATGGCCGCGGAGGGGGTGATCTCCATCAGATCGAGCGCCTTCAGGCGTTCCAGGACGGGATCCGGCACGAAATGGAAGAGCGAGAGCTGCGTCTCGGCTTCCGCCTCCCCTGCCGCGGTACGTTTCTGAAGGATGTCCGGCGCCGCGCGCTCCGCGTCTTTGCGCTCTACGAAATCCGCGAGCTTCTCTTCGGCGCGCGCGAGCACCGGCGCGGGCACGCCCGCCAGCCGGGCCACGTGGATGCCGTAGCTGCGGCTCGCGCTGCCGGGCACGATCTTGTGCAGGAAGATCACGTTGTCGCCGGATTCCTCCACGTCGACGTTGTAGTTCCGGATGCCGCGGCGGAGCTCCGGCAGGACCGTCATCTCGTGATAATGCGTCGCGAAGAGCGTCCTGACCTGGCGCGTTTCGCCGCAGAGCGCCTCCGCGGCCGCCCAGGCGATGGCCAGGCCGTCATAGGTGGAGGTGCCGCGGCCGATCTCGTCCAGGATGACCAGGCTCCGCTCCGTGGCGGTGTTCAGGATGTTCGCGAGCTCGGACATCTCCACGTAGAAGGTGCTCTGCCCCATGCTGAGGTTGTCCGAAGCGCCGATGCGGGTATAGATGCGGTCCACCAGGCCGATCCGCGCCTGCGCGGCCGGCACGAAGCTGCCGATCTGCGCCATGAGCACGATGAGCGCCGTCTGCCGCATATAGGTGGATTTGCCGCTCATGTTCGGGCCGGTGATCAGCAGCAGGCTCTGCTCCCTGCGGTCCAGATAGCTGTCGTTGCTGACGAAGATGCCGTTCTCGATGCTCTGCTCGATCACGGGATGTCTTCCCTTTTCGATCAGGATCACGTCGCCGTCGTCCACCAGGGGCTTCACGTAGCCGAGCCGCTCCGCGACCTCGGCAAAAGAAAGGAGCACGTCCAGCGCGGAGACCGCGCCTGCGCTCTTTTGGATGGAGGGGATCTCATCCTGCACGCGCGCGCGGATCTGCTGGAAGAGCTCGTATTCCAGCTTGTTGATCTTGCTCTCGGCGTTGAGGACGAGCGATTCCATCTCCTTGAGCTCCGGCGTGATGAAGCGTTCTCCGCCCACCAGCGTCTGTTTGCGGATGTAGTTCTCCGGGACGCTGCCCAGATTCGACTTGCTGACTTCGATGTAATAGCCGAAGACCTTGTTGAAGCCGACCTTGAGATTCTTGATGCCCGTGCGCTCCCTTTCCTGCGCTTCCAGGCCGGCGATCCACTGCTGGCCGTCCGCGATGGAGGCCTTCAGGGCGTCGAGCTCCTCCGAATGGCCGGGCAGGATGATGCCGCCCTCGCGCACGGAGAACGGCGGATCGTCCACGATGGCGGTCTCGATGAGCCGGCGCAGCGCCGGCAGGCCGTCCATCTGCTGTTCCAGCGCGTGCAGCAGCGGATCCGGGCAGTCCGTCAGCTCCGTCTTCAGCGCGTCCAGCGCGGCGAGCGAACGTCCGAGGGCGATCATGTCCCTGGCGTTGGCGTTGCCGCAGGCCACGCGTCCCGCGAGCCGTTCCAGGTCGTAGATCAGCTTCAGGGACTCCCGGAGATCGTTCGCGAGCAGCGGCGCTTCCGTGAGCTGCTCCACCGCGTCCAGGCGGGCCGTGATCTCCGGAAGACGGTTCAGCGGCTCGCGCAGCCACTGCTTCAGGCGTCTCGCGCCCATCGCGGTCCGCGTGCGGTCCAGCACGCCGAGCAGCGAGCCCTGCACCTTCTTTTCGAAGAGGGTCTCCGTCAGCTCCAGGTTCTTGACCGTGGCACGGTCCAGCGTCATGTGCAGGCTGCTGCTGTAGACCTGCAGACGCTGCAGATGGCTGAGGTCCTGCTTCTGCGTCTCCTGCAGATAGTCCAGCAGGGCGCCCAGCGCGAGCACTGCGCCCGCTTCTTCCAGGCCGAGGCCAGCGAGATCCTGCACGCGGAACTGCGCGCGGATCCGCAGGGCGGCCTTGTCGGCGTCGTAGCGGAGCTCGTTCTGCGGGCTCAGGCAGGCGGAGAGCAGCGGCGCGGTCTCGCGCAGGAAAGCTTCCTCCGCCGCGTTTTCTGAGCCGCGGTATAGGATCTCCTTCGGAAGGATCTTCACGAGCTCGTTCTCCA
>JAEELK010000142.1 GCA_016282655.1 Bacillota bacterium
AAGCGCATGGAGCGGAGCGGCGCCAAGGCCTATCTGGTCAACACCGGCTGGAACGGCAGCGGCAAGCGCATCTCCATCAAGGACACCCGCGGCATCATCGACGCCATCCTGGGCGGCGCCATCCTGAACGCCCCCACCAAGAAGATCCCCTACTTCAACTTTGAGGTCCCCACGAAGCTCGAAGGCGTGGACAGCGGCATCCTGGATCCCAGAGACACCTACGCCGATCCCGCGGAATGGGAAGCCAAGGCCAAGGACCTGGCCGGCCGCTTCATCAAGAACTTCGCGAAATACGAGAGCAACGAGGCCGGAAAGGCGCTGGTCGCCGCCGGACCGCAGCTCTAAGGCGCGCGGATCGCGCGAAAGCAGAGATCAAAAAGAGCCGTGGACAAAGTCCACGGCTCTTTTTTTACGATCTCGTCTCTTGCGTTCCCGCCCGGCAGCCTAGCGCGTCGGCACGACCTCCAGCCAGTATCCGTCCGGATCCTGGATGAAGTAGATCCCCATGTCGTGATTTTCGAAGCAGATGATGCCCATCTTCTCGTGCAGGGCGTGCGCGGCGTCAAAGTCGTCCGCGCGGAAGGCCAGGTGGAACTCTTCTTCCCCGATGTCGTACTTCTGCGGATGGTCCCTGAGCCAGGTCAGCTCCAGCTCGAAGTCCGCGTTCTCGTTGCCGATGTAAACGATGATATAGGAACCGTCCTTGGCGGTCTTTCTGCGCTGCTCCTTCAGGCCCAGCGCCTCTTCATAGAATGCGAGCGATCTCTCCAGGTCCGTCACGTTGTAGTTCTCGTGCACCATTTTGAACTGCATCTTTCTCTTTCCTTTCTATCGTTCCCAGTGTGTTTCGCGGGCCGTATCCAAGATGACAGCCTCTGAGCCGGCCGCCTCCGCCAGCGTTCGGAAGCGCCCGACGACGCTCCGGTCCTCCCAGAAATGCATGGGCAGCACAAGGCGCGGGCAGCAGACCGAGAGGAAGTGCAGCGCCCCTTCCGCGAAGCGCTCTCCCAGGCGGTCGTCCAGCACCACGAAGGCCGCGTCGATCCGCTTGCCGGAGAGCTTCGCGACCTCTTCCTTGAAGACGCGCTCCTGCTCCGCGAGCCAGGCGGGTTCCTCCCCTTCCCAGTCCCACCAGTTCAGGTCGCCCGCGTGAAAGATCGTCTCGCCGCCGGCCTCCACCAGAAAAGCCACGCCTTCGTCCGTGGAGCGGAGCGTCCGCACGCTGCCGAGCCCCGGTACTTCATACGAAGCGTCCGGCGCCAGGAAGAGCGCTTCCGCCTCCTTCGGCACCCGGCGTCTTCTGCGGATGTCCGAGGAGAGCAGATAGCGGACCTCCGGCCCCGCGCTTTGCAGCGAAAAGATCTCCGGGGCAAAGTGATCCTTGTGAAAGTGGCTGGCGAAGACGAAGAGCGGCTTTTCCGCCGCGCGGCGCGCCGCGGGCGAAAGATCTCCCTTGTAATAGTCGAAGAGCAGGAGCGCGCGCTCCGTCTCCACCAGAAAACCGCTGTGTCCGAGGTAGTCGATGATCATAGCGGCCTCTACCGGCTATTTCTTCTCGGAACCGAGGAAGGCCGCGAGCACGGACGCGACGTCGTCGCCGCCGAGCATGCCGCTGATCATATCGCCGATGAGGTTGTTCTTCGCGCTCTTCTGCTGCGAGCCGCCGAGCAGTCCGCCGATCAGATCGCCGATGCCGGGCTGCGCGGGCGCCTGCTGCTGCTGGGCAGCGCCGCCGAGCAGCGCGGAGAGCAGACCGGCGCCGGACGGCTGCGCAGGCTGATACTGCGTCTTCGCCGTTCTCGTCGCCTGCTGGCCGAGCAGGCTCATCAGCAGGGGCGCCGCCATGCCGAGCACGTTGCTGGTGGCATCGGTGCTGATGCCGGCCTGCTGCGCCGCGGCTTTCGTCGTCGTGCCCTTCTGTCCGCCGAGCAGATGCTCCATGATCTTATTGCCGTCCTGGACGTCGACCTTGGAAAAGAACGCCGCGATGTCGCTGACGTCATCCGCCGCGTGGGAATCCAGCGCGCCGGCAAAGCCCGCCACGGTGTCCCTGTTGCTGGCCTGGCCCTGCACGCCGCTCAACATGGCGGGCAGCGCCGACATCAGCACAGAGGTGACCGCGTCCGTGCTCGCACCGGTCTTTTTGCTCATCTGTCCAACGCTGTCCGCGCTGAGCATCGTCTGCAGCAAAGAATTCAGATCCATTTTAAGTGCCTCCTTTAATGATTATTTATTAGATCGCTCCGTTGATTACTCCTCTGCAAAGTCCGTGTCCACGGCGACTTGCAGCTGATGGTCCGGAAATGCCTTTTGGACTTCTGCCACCACCTCCCGGTACACTTCGCGCCGGTCCTTGGCGTCGAAGCTGATCACCAGATCGAAGCGGAGGGTCTTCTCCGCCTTGTTCAGATAAAAGCCGTGCATCTGCCTGACGTGCGGATGCGCGAAGACGATGTCGCTGACCTTCTGTCTCGTCTCGATGACCTCTTCATCCTTCGTGTTGATCGAGTACACGCCGATGGCCGTCAGGATGACCTGATGCTTCCGATAGACCTCCACCTGGATCTTCCGGATCAGCTGATCCAGCTGGTCCGCCGAATACGTGTCCGGGACCTCCACGTGGATCGAGCCGTTCCAGGCGTCCGGTCCGTAGTTGTTCAGGACCAGGTCGTACGCGCCCTGCACGTCCGGAAAGCCCACGACCGTCTGCTTGATGCTCCTTGCGAGCTCGGGATCGTTCTTCTCGCCGAGGATGTGCGAGATCGTCTCCTTCAGCATCTCGATGCCCGAGCGGATGATCACGAGGGAGATCACGGCGCCGAGCCAGGCTTCCAGAGAAACGTGCCAGATCAGAAAGATGCCCGCTGCGACGAGCGTGGAGGCGGAGATGATGGAATCCAGCCTCGCGTCCTCGCCGGAATTGACGAGGGAATCCGAGTTCACCCGGACGCCGACGCCCTTGACGTAGCGCCCCAGCAGGATCTTGACGAGCACCGCGACCGCCACGATGACCAGGGAGACGGTGTTGTAGTTCGGCGTCTGCGGATCGATGATCTGCTTCACGGACTCGACGAACGACGTGATGCCCGCGTAGAGCACGATCACGGAGATGATCATGGCGCTCAGGTACTCGATGCGCCCGTAGCCGAAGGGATGCTTCTTGTCCGGCTCTTTTCCGGCGAGCTTCGTGCCCACGATGGTGATCAGCGAGCTGCCCGCGTCGGAGATGTTGTTGACCGCGTCCAGGACGATGGCGATGGAGTTCGTCATCAGGCCGATCACCGCTTTGAAGGCGGCCAGGAACACGTTCGCGATGATCCCGATGATGCTGGTCCGAACGATCGTCTTCTCGCGGGAGGCTCCCTTCGGAGCCGTTTCTTCTATTTCAGGGATGCCGCGCATATTGCTCCTTTACGATTGCTACCATGACCGATAATTAAGGTTATCATGTTTTGCCCGCCTTTTCAATTGCGGCTCATCGCGCTTTCAGCGTGATCAGCTCATAATTGCAGCGGGCCGCGGTCCTGAGCGGGTAGTACCAGCCCGAGACGCCGGAGCTGACGTAGAGATCCGTGCCGCCGAGCCTGTAGTCGCCATAGATGTTGTTGACCCCGAAGCGATATACGTATTGCAGCGGGAAGAACTGCCCGTCATGCGTGTGCCCCGAGAGCTGCAGATCGGCGCCGGTCGCGAGGATCTCGTCCTCCAGATACGGATCGTGATCGACGCAGATCACATAGGCGCCGTCCGGAAACGCGGGCAGCTCCGAGACCGCGCAGCGCGCGTCCCCCGCGGCGTCTTCCCTGCCGAGGATCGCGAGATCCTCCGAGATCTGCGCGATCTCGTCCTTCAGCACGATGAGACCGCTGTCCAGGATCGTTTCTTCCAGCTCTTCCGGCGTGAAAAACGGACCGCCGATGAAATCGCCGTGGCTCTGACGGTCGTGGTTGCCGTAGATATAATAAACGGGCGCGCCGATCTCGCCGAGCCGCGCGAAGATCCGGCGCATCTCCTCCGCGCTGGTGTGATCGTCCACGATGTCGCCGCCCAGCAGCACGAAGTCGGGCGCGAGGGCGTCGATCTCCTGCAGCGTCTTTTCCACGAGCGCGTCGCTCTGCGCGGAGCCGTAGTGCAGATCGGAGAGGAATACGAAGCGGTGCGTCTCCCGGATCTTATCAGACGTATACGTGTGCTCCTTCGGGACCACCGTCTCCATGTTGACGGTCCCGCCGATCACGAAGGCCGCGGTCAGCAGGAGGCTGAGCAGCATGAGCATCCGCGGCTTTTTCCGCAGCGGCGCGATCAGAAGCGCGGCAAGGTCGGCTGCCGCGTCGCAGAGGAGCGCCGCGTAAAGCGCTCCGGGAAGGTATCCCAGATTCCAGACCAGACGGTTGCAGAGGGCGATCGCGAAGAACGCGACGCCGGTCGCGGCGAGCGCCTTGACGGCAAAGGAAAGCGCGCAGATCCAGATGCCCTTGCGCCTGCGGCGCAGGGGCATCTGGATGAACTGCAAAACAGCCGCCGCTGCCGCGGCGCACGCGAACCAGCCGACGTAAAGCGATGCCGTCATCTTCCGAGCTCCTTTGCTTCCCTTTTACAGCATTATAACAGATGCGCGCCCCTTTGTGTTTTGAAACCATCTCCCGCGCGTCCGCCGCTCCGCCCTTGTAAACCAACAGTCGGTTGTTTTTTCGCGGGGAGCACAATATACTACTACAAGCTGGAGGTAGATAGAGGTGAAACCAAACACGCTCGGAACCTATATACGCTTTCTCAGGCTGCAGGGTCACATGACGCAGTCGCAGCTTGCCGAAAAGCTGAACATCACGGATAAGGCGGTCTCGAAATGGGAGCGCGGTCTCTCCTGCCCCGATCTCAAGCTGCTGCCGAAGCTGGCGGAGGTGCTGGGAGTCAACGTGAACGATCTTCTGGACGAAAGCATCGAAGGAGGGCCGCCCTCCAGACTGGTGCGGGTCTTAGAGATGTCCCCCGACTTCCGGACGCCGCTCCACATCATCCTCGGCTGCGCGGATCTGGCAGAGGATCATTACGGGAACGAAGAGCGCGTGCGGCGCTATCTGCAGAACATCCGCGTCTCCGGAGA
>JAEELK010000143.1 GCA_016282655.1 Bacillota bacterium
CGCGGATCCGGGTCTGCGGGCTCATGCACATCGCGCCGGCATCGGAAGACATGGAGGCGATCCGCCCCTACTTCCGGCAGGTGAAGGAGCTCTACCAGACGCTGGGCAGGACGGAGCATCCCCGTTGTCAGTTTCAATGGCTCTCCATGGGCATGTCCGGCGACTTTCCGCTTGCGATAGAGGAAGGCGCCAACATCGTGCGCGTCGGCAGCGCCATTTTCGGGCCGCGTCAGTACGCGGCGCAATAAGCATCGCAAAGAACATCAAAAGAGGTTAGGGAGGAAACAGATATGGCTGACGGTTTCATGGGAAAACTGAAGAACCTTGTGGGGATCGAAGAGATCGAAGACGACGACGAAGACGATCTGGAGCCGGTTCCGGCACCGCCGCGTCCGGCCGAGCGCAGCTACAGCGCCGCCCCGAAATACAGCGCAAGACCGCAGGAGGAGAGCAGACCGCCGCTCAAGCCCGCGCCGGGCGCTGCCGGACGGGAGACCAAGCCCTTCAAAATGGTGGTCATCGAGCCTGCCGGCTTCGACGACTGCTCCAAGCTCGTGGACAGCCTGAAGGCCAGAAAGCCGGTCATCATCAATCTGGAGAGCGTGGAGTCCGACGTCGCCCGCAAGATCTTCGACTTCCTCAGCGGCGCCACCTATGCCCTGAGCGGCAACGTGCAGAAGATCTCCAACAACATTTTCGTCTTCGCCCCGGAGAGCGTGGACATCACGGCCATCTCCGAGCGCGAGGTCAGCTACACTGAGGCGATGAAGACCCCCTGGAGGTAAGTCATGATCACACCCCTGGACATTCAGAATCAGGAGTTCTCCCGCGGCGTGCGTGGATATAAGGAAGAAGACGTAGACAGCTTCCTGGATCTGATCACCCTGGATCTGGAAAAGCTGATCGCGGAAAACGAGAAGCTGAAGGAGCAGGTCAAGAGCCTCACGGAGGAGCTGGACCGCTACAGAGACACGGACAACGCCGTGCTGAACACGCTGGAAGCGGCCAAGGCCCTCATGAACGACATCTCCGCGAGCGCGGAGAAGCGGGCCGAGGTCCTGCTGAAAAACGCGGAGCTGGACGCCGAGATGATCCAGCGCGAGGCCAAGGAGAATGCCGAGCGGCTCACGGAGGAGAGCAAGTCCCTGCAGAACCGCCTGAACAGCTTCCGCTCCCGCTTCCGCAACATGCTGGAGATCGAGCTGGAGCGCTTCAACACGCTGAACGACGAGCTCTTCAGCGAAAAGGACGAGGACGACCTCAGCATCACCATGGGCGGCGGCTTCTTCGAGCGCAGCGAGCACACCACGCTCTACAGCAAAGACGATTTCCAGAGCGGCAAGACCATGGTCAACCTCCGCCCCGTGAAGGACGCGGACGTCAAAACGAAGAAAAAGAATAAGGACAAGGAGTAAATGTACTTCATCCTGATCGTCATACCCGCCGTGCTGCTGGACCGGCTGAGCAAGCTGTTGGTCATGGGCCGCATGGCACTTTCGGAAAGCATCCCCCTTTGGGAGGGTGTTTTTCACATCACCTACATCCACAACGAAGGGGCGGCGTTCAGCATGCTCTCCGGCCGGCAGGCCTTCCTGCAGATCCTGACGGCCCTGCTCATGCTGGCCATCCTGCTCTATCTGCTCTTCGCAGGCAGGCGGAGCAGCCGCCTCACGGTCGTTGCTTTGAGCCTCATTTTGGCGGGCGGTCTGGGCAACCTCTGGGACCGCGTCCTCTACGGCTGGGTGCCGGATTTCCTGGACTTTCGCCTGATCCACTTCGCCGTCTTCAACGTGGCGGACATTTTCGTGACGCTGGGCTGCGCGCTGCTCTTCCTGGAAGTGCTCCTGCTGGAGCCGCGGCGCGCGCGCAGGGAAGGGTACCGCAGATGAGCCGATCCTACAGCTTTCTGGCCGAAGAGAGCGGCGTGCGCCTGGACAGCCTGCTGAGCTCCCTCCTGGAGGATCTCTCCCGCAGCTACATCCAGAAGCTTCTGGAGGGCGGGCAGGTCTTGCTGAACGGCGTTCCCGCGCCGGCCAAGAATACCCGCGTGAAGGCGGGGGACAAGATCGAACTGGAACTTCCGGAGGCGGAAGTTCTTTCCGTTGCGGCGGAAGAGATCCCGCTGCGGATCGTCTATGAGGACGAGAGCCTTCTGGTGGTCGATAAGCCCAGAGGCATGGTGGTCCATCCCGCGCCCGGCAACGAGAGCGGCACGCTGGTCAACGCGCTGCTCTGGCACTGCGGAGAGAGCCTTTCCGGCATCAACGGCGTGCAGCGGCCCGGCATCGTGCACCGCATCGACAAGGACACCGGCGGCCTGCTCGTGGTGGCCAAGACGGATGCCGCGCACCGCGGGCTCGCGGCCCAGCTGGAGGCGCACAGCATGACGCGGGTCTATGAGGCCCTGGTCTACAACAACATCACGGAAGACGAAGGGACGGTGGACGCGCCGCTGGGGCGCGATCCGCAGAACCGCCTGCGCCGCCGCGTGATCGCGGGCGGCAAGCGGGCCGTCACGCACTACAAGGTCCTGGAACGCTTCGGGCGCAGCTGCCGCATCGAGGCGCGCCTGGAGACCGGACGCACCCATCAGATCCGCGTGCACATGGCGTACATCAAGCATCCGCTGATCGGTGACGCCCTGTACGGGCCCAAAAAAGGCATGAGCGGGGTAGAAGGGCAGATGCTGCACGCGAAGGTCCTGGGCTTCGTCCATCCGCTCAGCGGCGCCTACCTGGAATTCGAGAGCCCGCTGCCGGAAGCCTATCTGAGCGTTCTGGAGCGCCTGCGCGCAGGGAGATAGAACATGTTTTTTAAAGAAGAAGAGATCCGCGGCGCGCTGCCGCGGGAATGGGCGGAGATGCCGCTCTTTCTTTATGAGGAGACCGATTCCACGAACGAGCGGGCTAAGGCCTACCTGCGGGAAGGGAAGGAGGGCCCGGCGCTCTTCCTGGCCGCCGCGCAGAGCGCCGGCCGCGGCAGACACGGGCACAGCTTTTACTCGCCGGCGGGCGCGGGGCTGTACTTCACCCTGCTCTTTCCCGCGGCGCCGGACCCGCAGCAGCTTTCCCTGCTGACCCCGCAGGCGGCCGTCGCCTGCTGCGAGGCCGTGGAGGCGCTCACGCAGGTCTCTTTGCAGATCAAATGGGTGAACGATCTCTATTTGAATGGAAAGAAGATGGCGGGCATCCTCACTGAGGCGCTGCCGGTCCCCGCGGGCTATGCCGCGCTCTGCGGCATGGGCCTGAACCTTTCTCCTGCCGCGTATCCGCCCGAGATCGCGGAGATCGCCACCGCGCTGGACCGCCCGGTCTCTCCGTCGCTTCTGGCGGGCGAGATCGTCAGACGCTACCACGCGCTCTGGTCCGGCGCGCGGCCGGACTGGCTCTCCGCGTACCGGAGCCGCTCGCTGGTCCTGGGGCGCCGCGTCTCTTTTGAGCGGGACGGGCAGCGCTTCGAAGGCGTGGCGGAGGATCTCGACGGGAGCGGCGCCCTGCTGGTCCGCCTCCCGGACGGCTCTCTGGAGCGGCGCAGCAGCGGCGAGATCTTACTTTCGACATAAAAAAATACTATTTTTACCAATTTTGTATAATTATACTTGCAATATTCACCGCCTTCTTTTACAATAAACTCATCCCCGAACAGTCTATCACCTCGCAGCAAGCACTTGCTGAAAAGACAGGAGAAAGATCATGGATGAGAAATCAAAGGGGGTCGCATGCCGGAGCGCCGAACGTCCGCAAGGGAAATCGGCCGCACCGGAGGCGGAGATCTGCTACTGTGTCCTCTGCGAACAGCGGACGGCGCAGGGGCGGTTCTTCAAGGGCAAATTCGTCTGCGAGGACTGCCTTGCCTATGCCAGCCACATCTCAAGTGAAGATCGCTGATTCCGTTCTGCTTCCCTATCCCGAGATCAGATCTCAGAAGGCTGGCATGACATAGCAGAAAAGGCCGCCCACGGCTCGGAGAGGGCGGCCTTTCTCCTTTTTGATCGATCGATACGGGGACACGCTGCCGCGCCCGGCACGTCATATCGCGCCGGGCGCCGGGAGCGGCGGGGGCTGCTCGGCGTTCCCGCCGCAAAAAAGCGAAAAAGCCGGGAGACACATCCGGCTTCTTCTTGTGTATTTAACTTATACACCCGCAGGTCTCCCTGCGTTCGATATTCGTGGGACGGGTGAGATTTACTCTGCTTTCTGTGCCTTGTTGTAGCACTTGGCCATTCTGGACACTTTTCTGGAAGCTGTGTTCTTGTGCAAGGTGCCTTTCGCGGCGGCCTGCATCAGCTTCTTTTCGGCCAGAGCCAGCTTTTCGGAAGCAGTCGCGAGATCGCCGGCGGCGATCGCCTTGTCAAAGTTCTTGATGATCGCTCTCAGATGAGACTTGACTCTTCTGTTGGCGGCCGTCTTCGCTTTGATGACGCGGACGCGCTTCTTCGCAGATTTGATATTTGCCATATTTTCACCCCACTTTCTCAAAATATCGCAGTGAATAGTATATAAAAGCTTTTGCGGAAATGCAAGCGATTTCTTTCACGATCCGGGCAGGTCCTCCGGGGCGGGCAAGGCACTGTCCGGCGCGGCGGCGCTGCGCGTCCGGCCGCGTTCTCGGAATTGCGCCGCGGCCGAAGCTGTGGTATCATATAACGACTGTTGAAAAAAGGGGAAAGACCATGGGATCCTATCAGCAATTCATCCGAAATTTCTGCATCATCGCGCACATCGACCACGGCAAGTCCACGCTGGCGGACCGCCTGCTGGAAAAGACGGGGCTGGTGGCCGAGCGCGACATGAAAGAGCAGTATCTGGACAACATGGAGATCGAGCGCGAGCGGGGCATCACCATCAAGCTGCAGACCACCCGCCTCGTCTACAAGGCTTCCGACGGAAACGAATACATATTCAACCTCATCGACACCCCGGGCCACGTGGACTTCACGTATGAAGTCTCGCGCAGCCTCGCCGCCTGCGAGGGCGCGGTGCTGGTGGTGGACGCCACCCAGGGCGTGGAGGCGCAGACGCTCGCGAACGTCTATCTGGCGCTGGACCATGACCTGGAAGTGTTCCCGGTGATCAATAAGATCGATCTGCCGAGCGCCGACCCCGAGCGCGTCGTGAACGAGATCGAGGACATCATCGGCATCGAAGCCGAGGACGCGCCGCGCATCTCGGCGAAGCTGGGTCTGGGGATCGACGACGTGCTCGAGCAGATCGTGGAGAAGATCCCGGCGCCCGAGGGCGACGCGGACGCGCCGCTGAAGTGCCTGATCTTCGACTCGGTCTACGATCCGTATAAGGGCGTGATCGTGTTCTTCCGCATCATGGACGGCACGATCCGGAAGGGCACGAAGGTGAAGATGATGTCGACCGGGGCGACCGCGGAAGTGGTCGAGGTCGGCACGTTCGGCGCGGGGCAGTTCATCCCCTGCGAAGACCTGTCCGCGGGCATGGTCGGCTACTTCACCGCGAGCATCAAAAACGTCCGGGACGCGCGCGTCGGCGACACCGTGACCGAGGCGGGAAGGCCGTGTGAGGAGGCATTGCCCGGCTATAAGAAGGTCACGCCCATGGTCTACTGCGGCGTGTATCCGGCGGACGGCGCGCACTACGAGGACCTGCGCGAGGCCATCGAGAAGCTGCAGCTGAACGACGCTTCACTCCAGTTCGAGCCCGAGACCTCCGTGGCGCTGGGCTTCGGCTTCCGCTGCGGTTTCCTGGGGCTGCTGCACCTCGAGATCATCGAGGAACGGCTCGAGCGCGAGTACGACCTGGACCTGGTCCTGACCAGTCCGAGC
>JAEELK010000017.1 GCA_016282655.1 Bacillota bacterium
CCCAGCTGCGACGTGGTCTCGGGCAGCGTCACGGCGGCGCCCTGCGCCAGAGAGATCATGGAAAACGTGCTGCGCTATCTGGACCTCCGGCCGGAATACACCGCGGAGGAGCAGAAAGCGCTGAAGAGCGAATATACCACAGTGCCGGACCTCAGCGGACAGAGCCTCAGCGACGCCATCGGCATCCTGGCGGGCAAGGAGCTCGGCTATAAACTGACGCAGGCGGATCTCGCCGCGGCGGCGGGAGAGGACGAGGGCGGCAACGGCAGCGTGGAGGAATTCTGCGTGGCGGACCAGTACCCCAAGGCGGGCGAGACCGCGAAGAAGGGGACGGCCGTTTATCTTTACAAAGAATAAAAAGGAAGGATAGCATGGAACGAGTCAGCGTACAGGAACTGGTGCAATACAGCGGCGGGACATTGCTCTGCGGCGAGCCCGGCCAGCAGATCGAAGGCGTGTTCTATGATTCGAGGCAGGCTGTCGCGGGCGGTCTTTTCATCGCCATCCCCGGCGAGCGCACCGACGGCCACAATTACGTGCTGCAGACGGCGCATCACGGCGCGGCGGCGGCCTTCGTCTCCCGGGAAGATTTCCTGGGCAGAGAGGACGTGGAAGCGCTCGGCATGGCGCTGATCCTGGTGAACGACACGGTCGAGGCCCTGCAGCGCGCCGCCGCGGCCTATCTGGAACGCTTTTCGATCCGCAGGGTGGCGGTCACCGGCAGCACCGGCAAGACCGGCACCAAGGAGATGATCTACCGCATCCTTTCCGAGAAATACAGGACCGTGCGCAACGAGGGCAACCTCAACAGCCCCATCGGGCTTTCCGTTTCGGCCTTCAACGTGGACCGGACGACGGAGGCGGCGGTCTTTGAGATGGGCATGGACCACCTCGGCGAGATCCATTCCATGGCGGAGATCGTTCGGCCGCAGGTGGCGCTGATCAACAACATCGGCGTGACGCATCTGGAGCATCTCGGCACGCGCAGCAACATCCTGCGCGCCAAGATGGAGATCGCGGATTTTTTGCAGGACGGAGACGTCCTGATCCTGAACTGGGACAACGACCTGCTCCCGCTGGCGGAGCACCGGGGCGGCTATCGCATCATGAAGGTGGGGCAGAACGGCCCGGATCTGAGCTGGCGCCTGCTGGAGGACCGGGGCGCGGAGGGCATCCGCGTCGCGCTGGAGTGCGGCGGGGAACGCCAGGAGGTCTCCATCTCCATCCCCGGCGCGCACAACGCCTCCAACGCGGCCATGGCGGCCGCTGCGGGGCTCTGCTGCGGCGTCTCCCTGCGGGAGGCGGCCGCCGGCTTCGGCAAGCTGGAGCAGACGGGACGCCGCCTGCGCCTGCTCGAACGGGGCGGCATCACCATCGTGGACGACTGCTATAACGCGAGCCCGGACTCCATGCGTTCCGCGCTGGACGTGCTCGCCTCGCTGCAGGCGAAGCGCCGCGTCGCGGTCCTGGCGGACATGCTGGAGCTGGGGCCGGAGGCGCCGGAATTCCACAGGGCGGTGGGACGCTATGCCGCCGAAAAGAAGATCGATCTGCTGATCTCCACCGGCCCGCTCGGCCGCTATCTGGCGGAAGGGGCGCGGGAAGCGGGGATCGCCGCCGAGCATTTCCCGGCGCGGGAGGACTTCGACGCCCGGCTGCCGGAGTTTTTGAAAGCGGGCGACGCCGTGCTGGTGAAGGCATCTCGCGGCATGGCGCTCGACAAGACCGTGGAGGCGCTGGAGGGCCTGACGTACCATGAGTGATCACGCGCTCCTGATCCTGACGCTCGTCCTTTCCTTCGTGCTCTGCGCGATCTTCACGCCGCTGCTCATCCCCATGCTGCGGCGCCTGAAGGCGGGGCAGAGCATCCGCGAAGAGGGGCCGCAGTCCCATCTGAGCAAGGCCGGCACGCCGACGATGGGCGGTCTGGCCATGCTGCTCGCCATGCTCGCTGCCTGCCTGATCTGCGGGCCGCGCGACCACGATCTCTTCGTGCTCCTGGCGGTGCTGCTCGCCTTTGGCCTCCTGGGCTTTCTGGATGATTTCATCAAGGTGGTGCTGAAGCGCAACCTCGGCCTGCGCGCCTGGCAGAAGTTCCTGCTGCAGGTGCTGCTCGCGGTGCTGCTGGCGCTGTATCAGCAGCATGCCTCCCAGTTCGGCAGCGCCGTCTTCGTGCCCTTCCTGAACCGCTGGTGGGATCTGGGCGTCTTCTATCTGCCCTTCGTGGTCTTCGTCGTGGTGGCCATGTCCAACGCGGTGAACCTGACCGACGGGCTGGACGGCCTGGCGGCCGGCGTCACCGCGCCCGTCGCGCTCTTCTTCGCCGTCGTGTCGCTGGGCTTCTGCGCCTCCGCGGCCACGGGGAACTTCTGCGCGGCGCTGGCAGGCGCCTGCCTGGGCTTCCTGCTCTACAACCGCCATCCGGCCAGCCTCTTCATGGGAGACACCGGCTCCCTCGCGCTGGGCGGCGCGCTGGCGGCCGCGGCGGTCCTCAGCGGCACGGAGTTCTTCCTGCTGGCGGCCGGCGCCGTCTACGTCCTGGAAGCGCTCTCCGTGGTGCTGCAGGTGGGATACTTCAAGGCCACGCACGGCAAGCGGATCTTCCGCATGGCGCCGCTGCACCATCACTTCGAGCTCGGCGGCTGGAGCGAGGTCCGGGTCGTGCTGACCGCCATCCTCTTCACCGTCTGCATGATCGTGCTCTCCATGGGCAGTTTTTACTTATAACGTCGAACGAAAGAAAAGAGGCAAGAAAGCCATGATCGATCGCAACGCAAGTTATCTGGTGGTCGGAATGGGGCGCTCCGGTCTGGGAGCCGCCCGCGTCCTGAAGCAGCTGGGCTGCCGCCTGGCCGTGCAGGACAGCAAGACGGAAGCGCAGCTTCCCGCGGAGCTGACGGCGGAGATGAAGGCGGCCGGGATCCCCTGCTATTTCGGGCGGGAGCCGGAAGAGGCCTTCGACGTGATCGTCCTCAGCCCCGGCGTGCCGAAGGAACTGCCGTTCCTGCAGCGCGCCGCGGAGGCGGGGAGCCGGATCATCGGAGAACTGGAGCTGGCCTGGCAGATGGACAAAGGACATTACGTCGCCATCACGGGCACGAACGGCAAGACGACCACGACGGTCCTATGCGGCGAGATCTTCGCGGCCGCGGGCCGCGAGACCCACGTGGTGGGCAACGTCGGTCTGGCCGTCAGCGGGGAAGTGCTCACGGCCGGGCCGGAGAGCTGGTTCGTGACGGAGGTCAGCAGCTTCCAGCTGGACGTGACGGAGGAATTCCATCCCGTGGTCTCCGCCATCCTGAACATCACGCCGGACCACATGGACCGGCACAAGACGCTGGAGAATTACAAGGCTGCCAAGGCCAAGGTCTTCCGGCAGCAGGGCCCGGAGGACTGCTGTGTCCTCAACGCGGACGATCCCGAGACGATGACGCTGGCGCCGCGCTGCCGGGCGAAGCTCTGTCCCTTCAGCCGGAAAACGCTTCTGGCGGACGGCTGCTGCGTGGAGGCGGGGGAGCTGGTCCTGCGGAAGGAAGGCAAGACCGTCGCGCGCTTCTGCCGCGCGGACGAGCTGCAGATCCCCGGCGCGCACAATCTGGAGAACGCGCTGGCGGCGGCGGCCATCTCCTACGCCGCGGGCATCCCGGCGGAGACCATCGCCTCCGTGCTGCGCAGCTTCCGCGGTGTGGAGCACCGCATGGAGCCGGTGCGCGAGCTCGGCGGCATCCGCTTCATCAACGATTCCAAGGGGACGAACCCGGACGCCTCCATCAAGGCCATCGAAGCCATCCCGGGCGGCATCATCCTGCTGGCCGGCGGCTACGACAAGGGCTCTTCCTATGACGAGTTCATCGGGGCCTTCCAGGGCAAGGTGAAGCGCATGATTCTCATGGGCGCCACGGCGGAGAAGATCCGCGCGGAGGCGGAACGGCAGGGCTTCACGGATCTTGAGATGGCCAAGGACATGCACGAGAGCGTGGCGAAGGCCTACGCGGCGGCGGCGCCCGGAGACACGGTGCTGCTGAGCCCGGCCTGCGCCAGCTGGGATATGTATCGCTGCTTCGAGGAGCGCGGCGAGGACTTCAAAGCGGAAGTGCTCGCCCTGAAATAGGTGCGCATGAAGAAAGAAAAACGCGTGAGAAGGCACGGCGACTTCCTGATCACCATCTTCGTTCTGGGGCTGGCGGTCTTCGGCGTCGCGATGGTCTTCAGCGCCAGCTATTATTCGGCGATCAACGACTACGGGGATCCGTATTTCTACCTGAAGTCGGACGCCATGTGGGTGGGGCTCGGCATCGTATTTTTCTGCGTCCTCTCGCAGATCGACTATCACATCTACCGGAGGCTCGCGCCGGCGATGCTGCTGGTCAGCCTCGTCCTGCTCTGCCTGCTCTTCACGCCGCTGGGCGACACCCACGGCGGCGCCACGCGCTGGCTGAATCTGGGCCTCGGCATCAACATCATGCCCGGCGAGATCGCCAAGATCTGCGCCATCGTCTTCGTCGCGGCATTTTTGAGCAAGGATCCGCAGCGCATCCGTTCCTTCCGGCACGGCGTGCTGCCGCTGCTCGTCCTGATGCTGGTCTACGCGGGCCTCATCTATAAGCAGCCGAACCTTTCCACGGCCATCACGCTCTGCATCATCATCGCGGGCATCATGTTCGTGGCGGGGCTGAACCTCTTCTATTTCGCGGCCCTGGGCGGCCTCGGGGTGATGGGCATCCTGGTGCTGGTCCTCTCCGACCCGGAGGGCTATCAGCTCCGGCGCCTGCTCAGCTTCCGCGATCCCTTCCAGGACATCCGCGGCAACGGCTGGCAGGTGGTCCAGTCCCTGTACGCGCTGGGCTCCGGCGGGCTCTTCGGCGTCGGCCTGGGCAAGAGCGTGCAGAAGAACCTCTGGCTTCCGGAGCCGCAGAACGACTTCATCCTGGCGATCATCGGCGAAGAGTTCGGCTTTCTGGGCTGCGCGCTGCTGCTGCTCGCCTACCTGACCCTCATCTGGCGCTGCTGCCGCACGGCCCTGCGGGCGCCGGACCTCTTCGGGACCCTGCTCGCCGGCGGCATCACGATCATGCTCGCGGCGCAGGTCTTTCTGAACGTGGCGGTCGTCACCTCTTCGATGCCCCCGACCGGCATCACGCTGCCCTTCATCAGCTACGGCGGAAACGCCACGCTGCTCTTCATGGGATCCATGGGGATCCTCTACAACATCTCGCGCTACGGTCACAGAGAGGAGGACGCGGCACAATGAAAGTCATCCTGAGCGGAGGCGGGACCGGCGGACACATCTATCCGGCGGTCGCCATCGCGGACCAGATCCGCAGACTGCGCCCGGAGGCGGAGATCCTCTTCGTCGGCACGGAAAAGGGCATGGAGCGCGAGCTGGTGCCCCAGAGCGGCTATCCCATCCGCTTCATCACCGTGAGCGGCTTCGACCGCCACAATCTGCTGAAGAGCGTCAAGACCATGGCGGACCTGCGCAAGGGCCTGCATGAGGCGAAGAAGATCCTGCGGGAGGAGCGGCCGGACCTGGTGATCGGCACCGGCGGCTACGTCTGCGGCCCCGTGGTCCGCACGGCGGCCCGCATGGGCATCCCCTGCTATCTGCACGAGCAGAACGCGCTGCCCGGCATGACGAACCGCATGCTGGAAAAAGAGGTGCGGAAGATCTTCATCAGCTTCGCGGAGGGCGCGGAGCATTTCCAGTGCAAGGAGAAGCTGATCGTCACGGGCAATCCCGTGCGCGCCGCTTTTTTCGAAACGGATCCGGCCGCCTGCCGCGCGCGCCTCGGCCTCGGCCCGGAGGATTTCTTCCTGCTCTGCTTCGGCGGGAGCCGCGGGGCGGGACGCATCAACGAAGTGATGCTGGAGAGCCTGCCGCGTCTCCTGGACGTGCCCGGCATGCGCGTCTGCTTCATCACCGGCAAGTATTATTATGACGAGATCGAGGCGAAGCTGCGGGAGCAGGGCCTGCTGGAGCGCGAAGCCCTCACGCTGATGCCTTATGCCTCTGAGATCCAGGATCTGATGGCGGCCGCGGACCTTCTGATCAGCCGCGCCGGCGCGCTCACCGTATCGGAGATCACGGCCTGCGGCAAGGTCTCGATCTTCATCCCCTCGCCGAACGTGACGGGAAATCATCAGTATTTCAACGCGAAGGTGGTGGCGGACCGCGGCGGCGGGCTGCTGCTGGAGGAAAAGGATCTCAGCGCCGAAACGCTCTGCCGCTCGGTGCTCGGCCTGGCGGAGGACAGGGAGGAGCTGGCGCGCATGGCGCAGGCCAGCGCGTCCCTCGGCATCCGGGACGCCGCGGCGGAGATCTGCCGTCATCTTCCGCTTGCGGAATAAGCATTTGCAAACAACTTTCCACTCCCATATTCCTTATAAAATGCCGGAGCTTCCGCTCCGGCATTTTATTCTCAGAAAGCCTTTGCAGGGAGCCTTTCCCTGTGGTAAATTTAAATATTATCAGTAAAGCAAAAGGGACACATTCGGGATCTATGTCAAGGACAGAGAACACGGGGGGCGGAGCCTCCTTTGAAGAATTATATAAGAAGACCTTCGGGACGGACATCCGCGCGGCAGAGGGAGCCGAAGCCGCGGATGAGGCCGTGCTCGCGCTGACGGAGGCTGCCGAAGAGGCGGCCGGCGCCGGCGTGCCCGCGGCGGGCCGCCGCATCAGCTTTGAGGAAGCCCTGCGCACGGCGGATCTGGCGGTCTCCGGCGCTGAGATCGCAGAGCCGGAAGCGCTGCCGGAAGGCGAAGGGGAAGAGGAGACCGGGCAGACGCGGGAAGACGCCCGTCCGACGCGCAAGAAGAAAAAGCGCCGCAAAAAGCACTATCTGCTGCGGCTCATCCTCCTGATCCTCATCATCGCCGGGATCATCTATTTCCTCCGCTCGGATTTCTTCCTGATCGAATTCATCCGCGTGGAGAACAACAGCTATTACACCGCGGAGCAGGTGACGGATCTGGCCGGCGCGGAGCGCGGCGTCAACCTCTTCTCAGCGAAGACCGGCGCCATGAAGAGCGCCCTGCTGGCGGACCCTTATATCTACAGCGCTTCCGTGGACCGCAAGCTGCCGGATACGCTCGTGATCAGCGTCAGCGAGCGCAAGGAGGCCGCCGCGGTGCTGGATGCCGGGAGCTATATCATCGTGGATGCCTCCGGCATGGTCCTGCGCCGCACGGAGAGCGAACCCGCCCTGCCGCTGCTGGAAGGCCTCACGACGATCGCCGCGGAGCCCGGCAAGGCGCTGCAGGTCGAGCAGAACAGCCTGCTGAAGGGCAGCCTGGAGCTCATCGCCGCCGTGGAGAACAGCGACCTCTTTTTCAAGCGCGTGCTGCTCTCCGGCATCTCCGCCCGCGCCTATCTCTACGACAGCCTTTACTGCGAGGGAGATCCCTCGGTCATCCTGGAGAACCTCGAAGGTCTGAAGAACGTCCTCTATGATCTCTACAGCAAGGAGATTCGCCACGGAGTGGTCTATGTGGGAAAGGACGGCTATTTTTCCTACAGCCCGGAGGTGAAATAAATGGAGCAGCAGAAGAAGAAAAGCAAGGCGGCGTTCCTGCTCATCGGTTTCCTCGCGCTCTTCATGGGCTTCGCGCTGGCCGCGCTCATCGGCGCCGCCGGCGGCGGCAGCCAGGGAGGGCTGGTCCCCTATGCCAGCGTGGAGGGCCTGGAAAGCGAACTGA
>JAEELK010000144.1 GCA_016282655.1 Bacillota bacterium
CAGAACGTCAACTCCTACCGGGGCGTCTCGGAGCAAGATGGAAGCGCATGGGATTTCCCCGGGCTCATCTACGCCCTGCAGGAGGTGGAGGGTCTCGCGCGGATCCGCTTCATGACCTCCCATCCGAAGGACCTTTCCCCGGCGCTCATCCAGGCTTACCGGGACTGTTCCAAGCTCTGCCGTCACATCCACCTGCCGGTGCAGTCGGGCAGCAGCGCCGTGCTCGCGCGCATGAACCGCCGCTACAGCAGGGAGCAGTATCTGGAGCTGATCGCGCGGCTGCGGGACGCCGTGCCGGAGATCGCCGTCAGCACGGACATCATCGTGGGCTTCCCCGGGGAGAGCGAGGCGGACTTTCAGGCGACCCTCGACCTGGTGGAGGAGGTCCGCTACGATTCCGCCTTCACCTTCCTGTATTCCAAGCGGCGCGGCACGCCCGCGGCGGAGTATCCGGATCAGGTGCCGGAGGAAGTGAAGCACGAGCGCTTCGACCGCCTGGTGGAAGCCGTGAACCGCATCTCGCTGGAAAAGAACGAAGCGCAGTGCGGCAAGACGCTGCGGATCCTGGGCGAAGGCCAAAGCAAGACGGATCCCGGCATGCACTGCGGCCGCACGGACGACCACCGTCTCGTGAACTTCGCGGCCAAGGGAGAGAGCACCGGCCGCTTTCTGGACGTCCGCATCCTGGACTGCAACACCTTCCATCTGGTCGGGGAAGAGATCTGACGAATGCCTGCCGCAAGGCCGGGCGCCCGCGGGCGCCCGGCCTTTTTTCGCGCCTCCCGCATGAATGGATACACGGGAAAATGAATGTATACACATAAAAACGTAAAAAAATCTATACAAACGGCCGTCTTCTCGTCATTGTGATTGCATAAGCTTTCATTTGTGCAGTCTCGAAAGGAGGCAAAGAAGAATGGCTAGGTTTTTGATCGTCGAGACGGATCCCAAACATCGAAAAACGGTGGAGAAGCTGTGGAAAGAAGCGACCGGGAGAGGACCGGACGAAGCCGGAGAGGACGGCAGCAGGCTCTCGTTCCTGAGCCGGCCGTCGGACTTCCTGCAGATCTGGCGGGAGAGCCCGGAACAGTTCTATCTGTTGCTCTGCAACCCCGTCCGCAGCCCCAAGCACCTGAACTTTACGGAGCAGCTCTTCGCGTCGGCGGCCGTGATGGAGCGGAGCCTGCGGATCAAGGTCGGCTGGCAGGAGAAACGGATCCCCCTCAGCGAGATCTACTACATCTGCAGGAAAGGGCGCAAGCTGGAGCTGCACGGCCAAAAGGGCGCGCTGGAGTTTTACGGGCACCTGAGCCGGAGCGAGGAGATGCCGGGCCTGAAGGAGGGCTTTCTGCTCTGTCATCAAAGCTATCTGGTGAACCTGCAGTACGTGGAGCGGCGCGAAGCGCACGCGTTCCGCCTGCAGAACGGGGAGGAGATCCCGATCAGCCAGAAGCGCTGCGCGACCGCGCGGGACGTCTGGCTCCGCTACATCACGAAAAAGCGCTGAAATGCCGAAAAAAAGCCTTGCGCGGACCCGGAAGGTATAGTATAGTATCTAAGGCTGTGCAAAGGGCACGGTCTATTCTAATTCACACATCCTGACGCCCGGGGCCGGTGCCTTCGAGAAGGTCGCTTTCCGGGAATGCAGGGTGGAGGAAAAAAACCGGGAGGTAAAACGAATGGCAGTTATTTCTATGAAACAGTTGCTGGAAGCCGGCGTGCACTTCGGTCATCAGACCAGACGCTGGAATCCGAAAATGGCGCCCTACATCTTCACCGAGAGAAACGGCATCTACATCATCGACCTGCAGAAGACCGTCAAGAAGATCGACGAAGCCTATGCCTTCATGCAGCAGTGCGCCGCCGACGGCAGAAAGATCCTCTTCGTCGGCACCAAGAAGCAGGCGCAGGCCGCCATCGCGGATGAAGCCCGCCGCTGCGGCATGTACTTCGTCAACGAGCGCTGGCTCGGCGGCATGCTCACCAACTACAAGACCATCTCTCAGCGCATCAAGCGCCTCAACGCCATCCGCACCATGGAGACGGACGGCACCTTCGACGCGCTGACCAAGAAAGAAGTCGGCAAGCTGCGCCTGGAGGCCGAGAAGCTCGAGAAATACCTGGGCGGCATCAAAGAGATGAACGGCATGCCCGGCGTCATTTTCGTAGTAGATCCCAAGAAGGAAAAGATCGCGGTCAAAGAAGCCCGCATCCTGGGCATCCCCGTGGTCGGCATCGTGGACACCAACTGCGATCCCGACGACGTAGACTACATCATCCCCGCCAACGACGACGCCATCCGCGCCGTCAAGCTGATCACCGGCAAGATGGCGGACGCCATCATCGAAGGCCTGCAGGGCGAATCCATGGCGGAAGCCGAGGAAGCCCCCGCCGCCGAAGAGGCGCCTGCCGCCGAGGAAGCTCCCGCCGCCGAAGAGGCCCCGGAAGCCTAAGCTGTTGAAAGGAGAACGGATATGAGCGTTACTGCTGCTATGGTAAAAGAACTCCGCGAGCGTACCGGCGCCGGCATGATGGACTGCAAGAAGGCTCTGGTCGAGGTCGACGGAGACATCGAAAAGGCCATCGAGTTCCTCAAGGAAAAGGGACTTGCTAAGGCTGCCAAGAAGGCCGGAAGAGCCGCCGCGGAGGGTCTGGTCAGGATCGCCTTTTCGGAGGACGGCAAGACCGCCTCGATCGTAGAGGTCAACTCCGAGACCGACTTCGTATCCAAGAACGAGGAGTTCGTCACCTTTGTCGAAGGCCTTGCGAAGCTTGCGCTGACCGCGGAAAATGACGACATCGAAGCCTTCAAGGCGATGGCCTTCGAGGATTCTACCGTAGGGGAAGTCCTCACCGCGCTGATCGCGAAGATCGGTGAGAACATGTCTCTCAGACGGATCCGGAAGATCTCCGGCGACGTGCTCACCTCCTACATCCACGGAGGCGGCCGGATCGGCGTGATCGTGGCCGGCGCCGGCGAAGCGAGCGACGGAAACAAAGAGGCCCTGAAGAACGTGGCGATGCAGGTCGCCGCGATGAATCCGCAGTACATCTCCAGAGACGAGATCTCTGCCGATGAGCTTGCCAACATCAGAAACATCACGCTCGAAAGCGCGCTGAACGATCCCTTCTCCCTGCCGAAGCCGATCCTGAACGAGCTTCTCGACAAGGCCGCGGCCGGCGTCTGGGGAGACGAGGACAGCGCGGTGCTTCAGGAGAAGAGAGCGGACAAGTCATTCAACTTCAATTATCTTCCCAACTTCATCTCCGAAGAGGGAAAAGCGAAGCTCGCGGAGCTGGCGATCGCCGACAAGGCGAACATTTTCGCGAACAAGATCTTCACCGGTCTGGTGGAAGGCCGCGTTTCCAAGCAGCTCAAGGACATCTGCCTGCTGGATCAGGTCTATGTGAGAGCGGAAGACGGAAAGCAGACGGTCGCGCAGTACCTCGGCAGCGTGGACAAGGCTCTTTCCATCCCGACGATCGTCCGCTTCGAGGTGGGCGAAGGCCTGGAAAAGAAAGAAGAGAACTTCGCCGAAGAAGTCGCCAAGCAGATGGCCCAGTAAAAAGATCGACGGAGAGAGGCGCTGCGTTTGCAGCGCCTCTTTTTCAATACAAGGAGCGCGGATATGATCGTCGTTGCCAGAGTCCATAGCGAGATGCCGGAGAAGTTCGGCATCCCCAGACAGAGCGGCCTTGTGGAAGCCCTGCGCGCCGAACTGCATTTCGAGCCGCGCTTCCGCAGCTGGGACGCCGTGCGCGGCCTGGAGGAGTATTCCCACCTCTGGCTGCTCTGGGGCTTCAGCGAAGCCGCCTGGAACGGCAGCCTGACCGTGGCGCCGCCCAGGCTCGGCGGGAAGGTCCGGAAAGGCGTCTTCGCCACCCGTTCTCCTTACAGACCCAATTCCATCGGCCTCTCCTGCGTGCGCCTTCTGGAGATCCGGCGCGGCGCGGAGGGGGAGCCGGTCCTGCTGCTCGGCGGGGCGGACCTCCTGGACGGAACGCCGGTCTACGACATCAAGCCCTACCTGCCTTACGCGGACAGCCATCCGGAGGCGGAGGGCGGCTTCGGCGAGGCGCACCGCCTGGACGCGCTCCGCGTGGACTTTCCGGAGGCGCTGCTCGCGAAGATCCCGGAGGCGCGGCGCGCCGCCGCTGTGAACTTGCTTGCGCTGGACCCCAGAGCGGCATATAATAAAGAGCCGGACTATGTGTACGGCATGGCCTTCGCGGGCCTGGACATCCGCTTTCGCGTGGAAGGGGACACCGTCCGCGTGCTGGACGTGGAGACCCGGGGAGCGGAGAAGATCAAGTAGGGGAGCTGCCGCGCGGGACTTTCGCGCTCCGGCGGAGCATATCATAGGGGGAAAGCGAGATCAGAGCATGAACAAACGATACAGAGAACGGCCCTGGTATCCGATGGCGGTGGCAGCCTGCATCGCTGTCGTCCTTTTTGTCTTCCTGACACATCTGCCCTCCGTCTGGGCGGTCATCCGAACGCTGGTCAGCTACTTCCAGCCGGTGATCCTGGGCGGGGTCATCGCCTATGCCGTCAATCCGCTGGCAAGGCTCTACGAGCGCCGGATCTTCCGCGGCCTCTCGAACGAAAAGCGCCGCTGGATCCTCTGCAATTCCCTGGCCTTCGTCACGGTCATCCTGATCCTGGTGATCGCGCTGATGCTGCTTCTTCCGCAGCTGGGCAGCGGCCTGCAGACGCTGGCCGGCAACCTGGACGGCTATATGGACTCCCTGGAAGGCTTCCTGGAAGGCCTCGGGATCTCTTCCGCCAGCCTGGTCGATCTCCATCAGCTGATCGAATCCTCCGGGGATCTGCTGCAGACCGCGGCCGATTATCTCACGGAGAATCTGGAGGGCATCCTGGCGGCCTCCGCCTCCGCGGGCTCTCTCGTCCTGAACTGCCTCATCGCCTTCATCCTTTCCATCTATCTGCTGGCGGGGAAGGTCGGTCTGAAGGCGGGCTTCAAGCGCTTCCTGAAGGCGCTCTTCCCGGGCGAGCGCTATGAGTCCGTCTGCAATTTCCTGCGGCGCTGCGACGCCATCTGCACCTGCTACATCGTCTACAACCTGATCGACTGCCTCATCGTCGGCACCGTGAACGCGATCTTCATGGTGATCATGGGCATGCAGTACGTCGGTCTGGTCTCCTTCATCGTGGCCGCCATGAACCTGATCCCCACCTTCGGCCCGCTGATCGGCGCAGCCCTGGGCGGTTTCATCCTCCTCATGGTCAATCCGCTCCACGCGCTCATCTTCCTGATCTTCGCGCTGATCCTGCAGCTCGTTGACGGCTACCTGCTCAAGCCGCGGCTCTTCGGCAATTCCCTGGGCGTCTCCGGCCTGCTCATCCTGATCGGCGTCATCATCGGCGGGAAGTGCTTCGGCGTGGTCGGCATCCTGCTCGCGATCCCGGGCGTGGCCATCCTGGACCTGCTCTATCGGGACGGCCTCCTGGCCTGGCTGGAGGCGAGAAGGCAGCGGCTGGACGCGGAGGAGCAAGAAAAATAGCAAAAACGATAATAAAAAAACACCGTCCCCGCGGACGGTGTTTTTTTATGCGCTTCAAAAGGGCGGACTCAGACGGAGGCGATGAAGAGCTCCATGGCGAGCTCCTGGGGGAGCAGGCCGCTCTTGATGCTGCGGTCGATCCGGCAGCAGCGGAGCAGGGCGGCGCGGAGCTGCTGCGGGGTATAGGCGGCGGCGCTCTCCGAGAGCCTGCGGTAGCGGTACTCGTGCATGTTGTTCAGGCGGCTGCGGATCTCCTGCGCGGAAAGGTCTTCCTCCTGCATCTCGCGGATGCGGAGCATGTCTTCGTACTGGCCGCAGATGATGGCCAGGAGCTTATAGAAGTTCTCGCTGCCGCGCAGCAGTTCGTGGAGGAGGCGCAGCGCGCTCTCCCGGCGGCCGGCGCCCAGGGCGTCCGTGAGGCGGAAGACGTTGCTCTCCAGGCTGTCGCTGACGGTGGCGTCGACGTCCTCCTGCAGGATCTCGTCGCCGGCCGCGTGCGCGGCGGCCTTTTCCAGCTCGCCGGCGATGCTGAAGAAATCGAGCGTGGACTCGCGGTCCAGATAGCCGCTGCGCGCGATCAGCGCTTCCAGCGCGCTGCTGCGGATGCCCTTGCCCAGGCGGCGCGCCCGGGCGCGGACGGCGTCTCTTAACTCCGGCGCGCTCATGGCGCCGAACTCGTAGACGGCGCCGCAGCTCTTGATGGTCTTCAGCAGGGCGGAGCTTTTCCGGCCTCCGCCGTCCTCTTTTTTCTTTTCGTTCTGTTCTTTTTCCTCCGGGCCGCGCGTGAAGATGAGGCAGACGCTGTCCGGCAGATCCTTCAGATAGGCGCAGAAGGCGGATTCGTCGTAGTTCTTCAGAGGCCTGCCCAGCAGGGGCGGGAAATCCTGTACGATGACGAGCCGCTTGCGAGAGAGCAGGGGAAGGGTCTCGCACTGCTCCTGCAGGGACGCGGGCGTGAGCGTGAGGGGATCCGGGCGGCTGAGGTCCATGGCGTCGCAGCCGGGCGCGATGTAGGCCTTCTCGATGCATTGCAGCGCGAAGCGCAGCAGATATTGCTCCCTGCCGTGGAAATAGAGCAGGGAAGGGAGCGCGTCCGCTTTCAGCGCCTGCTGGATCTGTTTGTACGCGTGTTCGCTGCTGCCTTGCTTTGCGGCCATCTTTCTTCCTCTAGAGCATGCTTCGGACGCGGATCCCCTTGGCCGTGCGGTCGATCAGCACGGCGCCGCGTTCCAGATTGCTGTATATCATTATATCTTTTTTCTGCAGCTTTTCAATGGTCTCGGGCGCCGGATGCCCGTAGAGGTTGCGCCCCACCTGGATCACGGCGAGCCGCGGCGCGGCGGCGTCCAGAAAGGCTTCGCTGCTGGAATACTTGGAGCCGTGATGCGCGACCTTCAGCACGTCGCAGGCGAGCGCTTCCGCCGCGGCATCCCCGTAGTGCCGCAGCACGGTCTCCTCGCCCTCCGTCCCGAGGTCGGCGGTCATGAGGAGGCGCAGATCGTCCACGGTGACGCGGAGCAGCAGGCTGCAGCTGTTTTCGTCTTCCGGATCGATGGCCTTGGCGCCCGCGGGCGGGTGGAGGATCTCGAGAAAGACGCCTTCCTCCACGCGGATCCGCTCGCCCCGTTGCAGATAGAGCAGGCCTTCTTTCGGCAGGGAGAACTGCCGCAGGACCTCGTCCTCCATGCTCCGGTAGCCGCTGTAGAGGGCCAGCTGCCGGACGGGGAAGCTTTGGCTGAGCTCGGCGATGCCTTTGTAATGATCCGTGTGCAGGTGCGTGACGATCGCGAGGTCGATCTGCTTTACGCCGTTCTTCAGAAGATAGGGCTTCAGCACTTCCGTTCCCAGATCGCGGCCTTCGCGGCCGCCGCCGTCGATGAGGAGGTTCCGGCCGCCCGGGGTGCGCACGTGCAGGCAGTCGCCCTGCCCGACGTCCAGAAAGACCGCCGCCGCGCGGCCGTCCGGCAGAAAGAGCCCGGGCGTGAAGAGCGCGGAAAAGAGCGCGCCGCAGAGCAGGACGCCCGCGATCCTGCGCAGCGCGCGTTTGCGGAGCCAGTCCCAGAATGTCTCGGAGCTGACGAAGAAGAGAAAGAGGAGCCAGAAGAGCAGGAAGGGGAGCGGCGGGCTGCAGCAGGCGCGCGCGCCGAAGAGCGCGCCGCCGGCCTCGATCAGCAGCGCCAGGCTGCGGCAGAGGAAGTCCGCCGCGGCGGCGCAGGGCGGCAACAGCGCCCCGCAGAGCAGCGAGAGGGCGAGGAGGAGGAGCCCGAGCGGCACGAGCAGCGCGGCGAGGAAGACGCCGGGCGGGTTCAGGAAGAACGAAGCGACGGAGACGTAGTTGAAGAGATAGGCCACCGCGGGGAGCAGGCTGAGCTGGATCGCGAAAAAGCTGCCGAGGAAGGCGGCTTTCTGCTTCAGGAGAGGCAGAACGAAAGCGAGGCTGAAGACCGCGAGGAAGGAGAGCTGAAAGCCGGCGGAGAAGAGCCTGGCAGGGTGCAGGAAAAGGATCAGGAGCGCCGCCGCCGCGCTGCAGCTGAGCAGGTCGTAGGCTTTGTGCCGCAGGCGCGCGCAGGCGTGCAGCGAGACCATCACGAGCGCCCGGACGACGGAGGGGGAAAAGGCGGCCAGAAAACCGTAAAAGAAGAGCACGGAGAGAGAGAGGAGCGCGCGCAGGCGCGGATCCTGCCGCCGCAGCAGGGCCTGCAGGAGGGCGTAGAGCATGCCGACGTGCAGGCCGGAGACCGCGGTGAGATGGCTGAGGCCGCCGCTCTGGACGGCGGCGTACTGCGCGTCGCTGAGCGCTTCTCGTTCTCCGAAGAGCATGGCGCAGAGCAGGGCGAGGCTGTCCGGATGGAGCAGGGGCGCGAGAGAGGCGCGGAAGCGCGCTTTCAGGAGCGCGGCCGCCCGGTGCAGCGGCAGGCGGACCGGCCCGCTCTCGCAGCTCTCTGCCGTAAGGACGTGGCGGACGCCCCGGCCCTGCAGATAGAGCGGATAGTCGAAAGCGCCGGGATTGCGCGGGCCTTCCGGCAGAGCGACGGTCCCCTGCAGCACGACTGCCCGGCCGCAGAGATCTTCCGCGCGCTGCGCGCCGGCGGGAAGGCGGACGAGCAGCTTTTCCGGGCCGAGGACCAGGAGGCGGAGGCTCTCACCTTGCAGCTCCGCCTCCAGGACCAGAGCGCGGCAGCGCACGGTCTCGCCGACGGAGCCGTCCAGCGCTCGGGGCAGGCTGCCGTCCGCCCAGAGACAGCCTGCCCCGAGCAGAAAGGCGAGCGCGTAGGGCCAGAACTGCTTCTTTCGGAGCAGACAGAAAAGAAGCGCCGCCGCGGCCGGCAGCAGGAGCCAGAGCCCCGCCTTCCGGCAGCGGAACAAGTGCTCCAGCGCGATCCCGCAGGCAAAGCATAAAAAGAAAGCGAAAAGAGGCCGCCGCATCATATCCTCCGGCTGCTCCGTTCCGCTTTTCCAAAATCATACAGTATTGTGAACGAATTGTAAACAGTGTAATTTCGCTGTATTCTCCGCGTTTATTATGATATAATATCCCCAAATATTCTGCTTCTCGCAAGCGCCGCGGCCTTCCGCACGGAGCCCGGCAGGGACGGGGGCAGGAGTCTCAGGATCCGTTCCGGGAGTCGGTCGTTCGGCCGCGGCCGGAACGAAGACAGGTGAACGATTTGACAGATAAGACGAACGGCGGTGCCGGCGAACAGCCCGCGGATCTCGTCCGTGAGGAAACGGAGAAGATCAACAGCGGATTCAGCCGCATCAGCAGAAATTATGAATCCCTGATCGCGGCGCGTGGGAACCGCAGCAGCCGCAAGAACAAGAAAGACCGCGGCGCCCGGAACGCCAAGAGCGAGCGGAGCGCCCGGAGCGAGAAGAGCGCGGAGCAGAGCGCGGCGGGCGGCAGCGGGGGGACCCGCGGCCGCAGGAGCGGCGGCAAGGGCGCGCGCAACCAGAAGAAGAGATACCGCATCCATTGGAAGCGGATCCTTCTGATCCTGGTCGCGCTGGGCCTGCTCTGCTGCCTTATCGTGGGCGGCTGGGTCCTCTCCATCATCCACAAGATCCCGCCCATCGACACCGCCAACATCTACTCCATGCTGCAGGAGAACTCCATCCTCTACGACGACGAAGGGCAGGTGCTGGAGACCATCTATTCCAGCAGCAACGGCCTGCGCACCAACGTGGAGTACGTGGATCTGCCGAAGAACCTCATCAACGCCTTCGTGGCCATCGAGGACAAGACCTTCTGGGAGCACAAGGGCTTCAACGTCATCCGCATCATGGGCGCCATCAAGGAGGGTCTCTCCAACGGCAAGAAGGTCGGCGGCACCTCCACCATCACCCAGCAGCTGGCCAGAAACCTCTATCTGGAAAAAGAGCGCTCCATGAACCGCAAGATCGCGGAGGCTTATTATGCCCTCCAACTGGAGAATACGCTCTCCAAAGAGCAGATCATCGAGGCCTACCTGAACGTCATCTTCCTGGGCAACAACAGCTCCGGTGTGCAGGCCGCGTCGCAGGGCTATTTCGGCAAGGACGTCTCCGAGCTGACCCTGGCGGAGTGCGCGCTGCTGGCCTCGCTGCCGCAGATGCCCACCACGCTGGCCCCCATCAAGACCATCTCCAACGACAAGATCGAAGACCTCGAGGCGCTGGACGTCATCAGCCGCAACAGCCTCTACACCAGCTATTACGACGACGCCTACCGCTCCCGCCAGGAGCTGGTGCTTTGGAGCATGGCGCAGCAGGGCCTCATCACGGAGGAAGAGCGCCAGGAGGCGCTCGCCTACGACATCCGCGCGGCCATCAACCCGCAGCAGACCCTCTCCAGCCAGATCTCTTCCTACTTCGCGGACTTCGTGGTCTCGGAGGTCCTGGACGACCTGATGGAGCAGTACAAGCTCAGCGAGACGGATGCCCGCTACATGCTGAACAACGGCGGTCTGCGCATCTATTCCACCCTGGACACCTCCATGCAGAAGACCGCGGAGCAGGAATTCGCGAACACGGCCAACTTCCCGGGCGTCACGGGCCTCAACAAAGA
>JAEELK010000145.1 GCA_016282655.1 Bacillota bacterium
GGAACGCTTCTATGCGGAACTGCTGCGCGTCTTCCCGGATTACCGGGCGCAGGAGCGCTGGCTGAAGGAGAACGGCGAGCTGCTCATGGCGGCGCTGGGAGAATGATATAATGTACTCAATTTGGAGCATGATCTGTTGTATTATGGAAACAGACGGGCCGATCATGTGTTAAGGAGATAATATACAATGACGGCAACAATGGGATATCTCATCATCGGGCTGCTGGCCGTCGCCGTGCTGCTGCTCATCGTCTTATTGATCACGTCGCTGGGCAGGGGGAATTTTGAAAAACTCTCCGGCGTGCTCCGCCAGGAGCTCGGCATGAACCAGAAGGATCTGAAGGGGGACCTGGACGTCATCGGCGAGGCGAACCGGCGCTCCATCGAGCAGATGGGCACCATCCTGAAAGAGCGCCAGGACAGCTTCGCGCAGCAGCAGGACCTCATGAACAGCGGCGTCAACCAGTCGCTGGGCCGGATGAGCGAGGAGCTCCACAAGCAGCTGGATACCATGTACAAGCGCATGGAGAGCCTGGAGAGCAGCAACGTGCAGAGCCTGGAGGGCATCCGCAGCAGCATGGGCGAGAACCTGAAAGGCCTGCGCGAGGAGAACAGCAAGAAGCTGGACGAGATCCGCGGCACGGTGGACGAAAAGCTGCAGACCACGCTGGAATCGCGCATCACGGAGTCCTTCAAGACGGTCAGCGAGCAGCTCCGCCAGGTCTATCAGGGCCTGGGCGAGATGCAGAATCTCGCGAGCGACGTCGGTGGGCTCAAGAAGGTGCTCTCCGGCGTCAAGACGCGCGGCATCCTGGGCGAGATCCAGCTGGGCGCCATCCTGGAGGAGATCCTCGCGCCCGAGCAGTACGGCGTGAACGTGGAGACTGTGAAGGGCAGCGGCGCCAGAGTGGAATACGCCGTGAAGCTGCCCGGGCCGGACGGCATCGTCTACCTGCCGATCGATTCGAAGTTCCCGGGCGACAAGTATGAGCAGCTCGTGGACGCGCAGGCCTCCGGCGACAAGGCGGCCATCGACGCGGCCTACGGCGCCCTGGCGCAGGTGATCAAGAACGAGGCGCAGGACATCAAGAGCAAGTACGTCTCCGTGCCGGAAACGACGAATTTCGGCATCATGTTCCTGCCCTTCGAGGGCCTGTACGCCGAGGTGGTGAACCGCGGGCTCCTGAGCGAGCTGCAGAGAAAGTACAACGTCAACGTCGCGGGGCCCAGCACCATGGCGGCGCTGCTGAACAGCCTGCAGATGGGCTTCCGCACCCTGGCCATCCAGAAGAAATCCAACGAGGTCTGGGAGGTGCTCGGCGCGGTCAAGACGGAGTTCGGCAAGTTCGAGGACGGCATGAAGAGCATGCAGAAGCATCTGAAGCAGACCGACGAAGACCTGGAAAAGCTGCTCGGCACGCGGACCCGGGCCATCCAGCGGAAGCTGCGCGAGGTGGAGAACCTGGACCCGGAGACGACCAGCAAAGTGCTGGCGCTGGGCGGCGTGGAAGAGGAAGACTATATCGGAGAATGAGAAGGGGAGCGCAAGCGCTCCGAAGCAAAAGGTCCGGCCGTTCGGCCGGACCTTTTTATGCTTCCGCTTGACAGGCCGGCGGACGCGCGTATAATAGAACTTAAATGAAACAAATGTTTCTTTTAAAAATGAAGGGGGATCGCATGAGAAGCAAAGACAAAGCTCTCTTAGCGGAGATCGAACGCTACGTCTGCGACTACGCGGACCGGGAGGGCCGCTCGCCCAGCATGCAGGAGGTCGCGGACGGCGTCGGGGTCTCAAAGGCCACGGCGTACCGCTACATCGCGCAGCTCTGCGCGGACGGCCTCGTCGCGTATTCCGGCCACCGCAGCCTCACTTCCGTCCGCTCGCGCGCGGAGCTCGTCCGCGTCCCGCTGCTGGGCCGTGTCGCCTGCGGCATCCCGAAGTACGCGGAGGAGAACATCGAGGAGCAGCTCCGCCTGCCGCGTTCCGTCTGCGGCGCGGGCAGCTTCTTCCTCCTGCGCGCCAGCGGCGATTCCATGGTGGATGCCGGCATCGCGGACGGAGATCTGGTGCTGGTCCGCCGCCAGGACTGCGCGGAGCCGGGGCAGATCGTCGTGGCCCTCCTGGAGGACGAAGCCACGCTCAAGCGCTTCTATCCGGAGCCGGAGCGGCAGCGCGTCCGCCTGCACCCGGAGCACGCCGGCATGGAAGACATCTTCACGGCGCAGTGCGAGATCCAGGGCGTCGCGGTCAAGGTGCTGAAAGACCTGGCCTGATCCCGGTCCGCAAGGGGGAGCGCATCGAACGAAACGGAGCATTCCCCTATGGAAAAGCAGCGCGCCTATTTCTGCATCGACATGAAGAGCTTCTACGCGTCGGTCGAGTGCGCGGAGCGGGGCTTAGATCCCTTCCGGACGAACCTCGTGGTCGCGGACGTCACGCGCGGCAAGAACGCGCTCTGTCTGGCCGTCACGCCGAGGCTGAAGGCGCAGGGGGTCCGGAACCGCTGTCGCCTCTCCGAGATCCCGGGGCAGATCCGCTACGAGGTCGCGCCGCCCCGCATGGCGCTGTACATCGAATACGCGGCGGACATCTACTCCGTATATCTGGATCACTTCGCGCCGGAGGACATCCACGTCTACAGCATCGACGAGACCTTTCTGGACGCGACGGCCTATCTGGCGCTGGAGCGCAAAGACGCCCGCGCCCTCGCAAAGGCGCTGCTGCAGGAGATCGCCGCCCGATGCCATATCCCCGCCACGGCGGGGATCGGCACGAACCTCTATCTGGCCAAGATCGCGCTGGACATCACGGCCAAGCACAGCCGGGAGCACGTCGGCTATCTGGACGAGGCGCTCTATCGGGAGACCCTGTGGACGCATCGCCCCATCACGGATTTCTGGATGGTGGCGGCGGGCACGGCGCGCCGGCTGGCGCGCTACGGCGTCTTCGACATGCGCGGCGTCACGCAGCTGCCGGAAGAGCTCCTCTACAGGAGCTTCGGCCGGAACGCGGAGCTGCTGATCGACCACGCCTGGGGGCGCGAGCCCTGCCGGATCTCGGACATCAAGAACTACAGGAGCAAGTCCCGCTCCGTCTCGTTCACACAGATCCTGCCCAGGGATTACAGCGCGGCGGAGGCCCGGACCGTTCTGCACGAGATGGCGCGCAACGGCGCGGAGTCGCTCATGAAGCGCGGGCTCGTCTGCGGCAAGGTCTGCATCTATGTCGGCTACTCCCGCGGGGAGACGGCGCCCGGCAATGCCTGCCTCCGCCTCGGCGCGAAGAGCGCGCTGGCCTCCCTGCTTTCGGAGGCCGCGCTGCGGCTCTACGACCGGATCGCGCTGCGGGACCGGCAGGTCCGCAGGCTGGGCATATTCCTGGAAGACGTGAGCGATGAAAGCTGCGAGGGCTACGATCTCTTCACGGACCCGGCCGCGGCGGAGCGGGAGGGCAGGGCCCAGCGGGCCGTGCTGGAGATCCGGCAGAAATACGGAAAAAACGCTGCGCTCAGCGGCATCAACTATCTGCCGGAGGGCACGCAGCGGGAACGGAACGGGTTCATAGGGGGGCACAGGGCCGGATATGATGACAAGAGGGGAAAGGGCTAAGATCTTTGCGCCCTTCGACGCGATGAAGGGCCTGCAGGAAGCCCTGCGGGAACGGGAAGAACGGCACCTGCGGGTCGCGCGGCGGGAGCTTTCGGAAGAGGCCGCCGAGCGCAATTCCAGGGTCCTTTTAAAACTGGAACGCGGCATGGAGGCGGAGATCCGCTGCTACAGCGCTTTTCACGAGGTCGTGCGGCGCGGCAGGGTCACGGAGATCGACTTCACGCGCCGCAGGCTGGTGCTGGGCGAAGAGACCGTCTGCTTCGAAGATCTCTATTCGATCGAGATCACGGACGGCCGCTGAGGAACGGATCAGCCTTTCTTGGCCTGCGCGTCAACGTAGACCGCCGCGTGGCGCTTGATGGCCGCGAAGGTCTCGTCGCTCAGGACGTGCTCCATCTTGCAGGCGTCCGCGGCCGCCACGCCTTCGCTGACGCCGAGCCCGATCAGCAGGCGGGTGAGGAGGGCGTGCCGCTCACAGACGCC
>JAEELK010000146.1 GCA_016282655.1 Bacillota bacterium
CCGTATTCCCAGGCTTCCTTATGGTACGGCACCTCGCGGGCCGGCTTCATGACGATGGCCTTCTCCTTGGCGATGCAGGAGTTCGCGCAGCTGCCGCAGCCGGTGCAGTCCAGGTTGCTGATCTGGATGGCGTAGTGCAGGCCCTTGGCCGCGGCGCCCTTGGCGTCGCAGTACGCAAAGCCTTCCGGCGCCGCCTTCGCCTCTTCGTCGTTCAGCAGATAGGGGCGGATGACCGCATGCGGGCAGACGAAGGAGCAGCGGTTGCACTGCAGGCAGAGCTCCTTGTTCCAGACCGGGATCTGCGTTGCGATGCCGCGCTTTTCATAGGCGCTGGTGCCGAGCGGCATGGTGCCGTCCGAGATCTCGCGGAAGGCGCTGACCGGGAGGCTGTCTCCCTTCTGCGCGTTGATGGGCTCGAGGAGGTTGCGCACGAAGGCCGGGATGTCCTCGTCCGCGACGGGCGGCGCGTCCTGCGCCTCCTTCCACGCCGCCGGGACCTCGATGCGCTGCACGCCATGGATGCCGCTGTCTATGGCGGCCTGATTCTTGGCCACCACGTCCGCGCCCTTGGTGCGGTAGGTCTTCTCCGCGGCTTCCTTCATATAGGTGACGGCTTCTTCCGTGGGGATGATGTTCGCCAGGCTGAAGAAGGCCGCCTGCAGCACCAGATTGTAGTGGTTGCCGAGGCCCAGCTCCTGCGCGATGGCAAGTCCGTCGATGATGTAGAAGCGGATGTCGTGTTCCGCGAGATAGCGCTTCACCCTGGCCGGAAGCTTTTCGCCCAGCTCCTCCGGCTTCCAGTCGCAGTTGAGCAGGAAGGTGCCGCCGTCCTTCAGTTCCTCCACCATGTCGTACTTGCCCAGATAGCTCTGGTTGTGGCAGGCCAGGAAGTCCGCGCGCTTCACGAGATAGCTGGAGCGGATGGGCGTCTTGCCGAAGCGCAGGTGCGAACAGGTGAGGCCGAAGGATTTCTTCGCGTCGTATTCGAAATAGGCCTGCGCGTACTGCGGCGTGCGGTCGCCGATGATCTTGATGGAGTTCTTGTTCGCGCCGACCGTGCCGTCGGAGCCGAGGCCCCAGAATTTGCAGTTCACGGTGCCTTCTCCGCCGCAGTCCAGCGCGGGGCCGAGCGGCAGGGAGAGGTGCGTCACGTCGTCCTCGATGCCGATGCTGAAGTCCGCCTTGGGCTGCGCGAGGGCGAGGTTGTCGAAGACCGCCTTGATCTGGGCCGGCGTGGTGTCCTTGGCGCCGAGGCCGTAGCGGCCGCCGTAGATCTCGGGACGGTCCGCCTTGTTGATGAAGGCCGCGCAGACGTCCTGATAGAGCGGTTCTCCGCCGGCCCCCATCTCCTTGCAGCGGTCCAGCACGGCGACGCGCTTCACGGTGGACGGGAAGGCGGCCAGGAAATGCTTCAGAGAGAACGGACGGAAGAGATGGACCTGCACGAAGCCGACCTTCTCCCCTCTCGCGTTCAGATAGTCCACGGTCTCTTCGATGGCGCCGCTGACGGAGCCCATGGCCACGATGACGCGGTCCGCGTCCGGCGCGCCGTAGTAATTGAAGAGATGGTACTCGCGTCCGGTGAGCCCGCCGATCTTCGCCATATAGTCTTCCACGATGCCCGGCAGGGCGTCATAGTACTCGTTGTTCGCCTCTCTGCACTGGAAGAAGATGTCCGAGTTCTGCACGGTGCAGCGCAGCGTGGGGTGCTCCGGATTGAGGGAGCGCGCCCGGAAGGCCGCCACGGCGTCCCTGTCCAGCAGGCTGCCGAGCTCTTCGTAGTCCAGCACTTCGATCTTCTGCAGCTCGTGGGAGGTGCGGAAGCCGTCGAAGAAATGCATGAAGGGCAGCGAGCCCTTGATGGCGGAAAGATGCGCCACGCCGGCGAGGTCCATGCACTCCTGCACGCTGCCGCTGCAGAGCTGGGCGATGCCGGTCTGCCGGCACTGCATCACGTCCGAATGATCGCCGAAGATGCACATGGCGTGGGTGCCGACCGTGCGGGAAGCCACGTGCAGCACCGCGGGCAGGCGGTTGCCGGAGAGGCGCAGCAGCGTCGGGATCATGAGCATCAGGCCCTGGGAGGCGGTGAATGTGGTCGCCAGCACGCCGGCCTCGGAAGCCCCGTGCACAGCGCCCACCGCGCCGGCCTCGGACTGCATCTCCACCAGCGTCACCGTCTGGTCGAAGAGATTCTTGCGGCCGTTCGCGGACCACTCGTCCGTCTTCTCCGCCATGGGAGAGGAGGGCGTGATGGGATAGATGGCGGCGATCTCCGAGAACGCGTACGCGACGTGCGCCGTCGCCTCGTTGCCGTCCATCACCATAGTCTTTCTCTTGCTCATATCAAAATACCTCTTGCTTTTGGAATGGTCCTTCTTTGCGAGTTAGATAATTGAATATGATAGCACGTTTTGAAGCAGATTACAAAAGAATTCAGCGTTCCAGCGCGCCTTTGTAGGATGCGATCCCGCCGATGCTCGCCGCCTTCTCGTATCCGAGCCGCTTCAGGGCGCCGACGGCACGCTTGCTGCGGCTGCCGTGCAGGCAGTAAACGTACAGCGGCGTATCCTTGGGATAGCTGACCGTCACGATCTTCGACAAGGGCAGATTCACGGCCCCGGGAATGTGGCCGGAGCTGAATTCGTTGGGTTCCCGGACATCCAGCAGCACCGCGCCGGGCGTGTTCCGGCATTCTTCAGCCGCTTCATTGATATCGACTTTCCCGAATAATAACATCTCTTTTTCCTCCTGATCAGATATCCGCGGCAGCGGCGCTCCGTTCGCGCCGCCCGCGCATGAGAGATCGCTGGCGCGGGACAGCGGCGCTTCAGCGCAGCTTGCAGAGCAGCTCCCGCAGGTCCGCGGGCAGCGGCGCCTCGATGCGCAGGCGCTCCCCCGTGACCGGATGCGGAAAGCTGAGGCTCTTCGCGTGCAGGGCCTGCCGCGCGATGAGGCCCGGACCCATGCCGCCGTAGAGCTGGTCGCCGAGCACCGGATGCCCCAGATGTGCCATGTGGACCCGGATCTGATGCGTGCGCCCGGTCTCCAGACGCAGCTCCAGGAGCGTGCAGCCGCGGTCGAAGCGCTCCAGCACCCTGTAGTGCGTCACGGAAGGATAGCCGTCCGCGCGCACGCAGCGCCGCAGCGCGCCCTCCGCTTCGAGGGCGATGGGAAGGTCCACCGTTCCCTCCTCTTCCTCCACGAGGCCCAGCGCCACGGCCCAGTAGCGCTTTTCCACCAGGCCCTTCCCGCTCTGCTTCGTGAAATCGTCCTGCGCATGGCCGTTCTTGCCGAGCAGGAGGACGCCGGAGGTGTCCATGTCCAGGCGGTTGATGAAACGGACCTTGTAGGCCTCGCCCCGCTCTTCCATATAGCGCTGCACACCGTTCGCGATGGTCCCGTGCGTGTGGCCCTTGGTGGGGTGGCAGACCACGCCGGGCTGCTTGTTCAGCGCCAGCAGGTCCGCGTCCTCGTAGAGGATCTCCAGCGGGATCTCCTCGGAGAGGAAGGCGCTCTTCTCCTCCGGCAGGCGCACGCGGATCTCGTCTCCGGGGCGGCCTTTCTCGTAGAGCAGCGCCGGCGCGCCGTTCAAAAAAACGACTCCCCCCTGCTTGATCTTCGCAAGCAGGCGGGAGGAAAAGCCCATGCGTTTTTTCAGGACGGTGCGGAGGGTCCATTCGCAGTCGCCCTCCTGCAGGGTATAAGAGTAACGCGCTTCTTCCATGGGTCTAAAGGAGCTTTCTCTTTACGGTGTTCCAGAAATCGTAGCCGTCCAGCCGTACGAGGCGCACGATCTGCGGCGCGAATTCCCTGCGGATCTGGCGGATGTCTTCGTGGATGCGCTCCAGGCCGTCCATGGCCAGGACGAGCTTGCTGCCCTCCTCCGCGCGCACCACGACGGAGAGGCCC